>CAYZLS010000007.1:5739-15973 GCA_964479355.1 uncultured Wenzhouxiangellaceae bacterium
TGACCTGCCTCATGCTGCAGAACCCAGCACTATGAATGAATATTTTGGATCCAAAATAAATCCGACGCTAACGGATGATGCCGCGCTCAGCTAATCTGATAAAATCCACCAGCGGTTGCACTTCCGGATATTGGGCCGCTATTTCGCTGAGTATTACGATGGCTTCGTCCAGTGTGCGGCCTTCACGGTACAGGGCTTTGTAAGCACGTCGTACCTGGCTAATCTGGGCGGCTGAATAGCCCCGCCGCTTCAGACCTTCCGAGTTGACGCCCTTAACCCTGGCTTTTTCACCGGAGACCGTCACGTAGGGCGGAATGCTCTGATTAACGTGGCTGGCAAAAGAGGTAAAACTGTGTTCGCCGATACTGCAAAACTGATGGATCAAGGAATAACCCGACAAAACCGCATGGTTGCCAACGCTCACGTGCCCGGCCAGCGAGGCATTATTGGCCATGACGATGTTGTCACCGAGGGTACAGTCATGGGCAATATGTACACAAGCCATGATCCAGTTGTTGTTGCCAATCCGGGTAACGCCTCCACCCTGAGCGGTGCCCCGGCTAATGGTGCACAGTTCGCGGATGGTATTGTTGTCACCGATGATCAATTCAGTGTCTTCGCCGGCGTATTTTTTATCCTGCGGTTCTTCACCGATCGACGTGAACTGAAAAATATGGTTGTTTTTACCCAGGGTTGTTCGGCCAGTTATTATTGCGTGTGGGCCGATCCTGCAACCGCTATCAATCTGCACTTTGGCATCAATGATTGAAAAAGCACCCACTTCCACATCATCGGCAAGTTCTGCTTTTGGGTCGATCAATGCAGTTGGATGCAGCATCAGTTTTCAGCGCACATGATTTCACAACTGGCGGTGCGCTGGCCGTTAACGGTTGTGCGGCATACATACTGCCCCAGACCACGCATTAAGCGGGTTTGTTTGACTTCCAGTAGTAGCTGGTCGCCGGGGATTACTTTGCGGTTGAATTTTGTCTTGTCAATTTTTACCAGATAATAAACACCTGTGCCTGGATTGCTCGTTGCCTGGGCGACATAGGCCAGCAGCCCACAAGCCTGCGCCATAGATTCAAGTATCAACACCCCTGGCATGACTGGATCATCGGGAAAATGACCGGTGAAAAATGGCTCGTTGATGGTCACGTTTTTAATGGCCGTGAGGGTTCTTTCTGGTTTCAGTGTGTAGGCGGTCACCCGGTCAATTAACAGGAATGGAAAACGATGCGGTATCATTTTTTTGATGGTGTTGATTTCGATGGGTGTCTGGATGGATATTTCATTCATTTTTATTGCTTTCCCCGATTTTTTTTTCAAGCTTGAGTACCCGCCGCAGTAATTTTTCCAGCTTATACAGACCGGCTACACTACGGTTCCATTCCCGCAAAGGTCGGGCCGGCAGGGCGGCACTCCAGATGGTACCTGGCTCAGTGATTGATTTTGTTACTACACTATAGAAATTCACTGTTGTACGATCTGCAATTGAGATGTGCCCAACGGTACCGGATGCGCCCGCAAACTGGCAATACGCTCCAATTTGTGTGCTGCCGGAAATTCCAACCTTGCCAGCCATGGCGGTGTGGGCACCAATGATGACATTGTGGCCTATTTGAACCTGGTTATCGAGCCTGACGTCATCCTCAACGATAGTGTCGCCAATGGCACCACGGTCAATGGTTGAATTGGCGCCAATTTCGCAATCATCACCGATTTGAACGCTACCCAGTTGAGGGACTTTCACCCAATGATCCTGATCAAATGCCAGCCCGAAACCATCTGCTCCAATGACAGCGCCCGAGTGGATAAGGGTACGTTTACCAATGGATACTGCATCACAGAGGGTTACATTTGCCTGTAAACGGCTGCCCGCACCGATTTTACAATCTGCAGTCAATACACATCCCGGCCCGATGCTACAAGCGTTTTCGATTTCACAACCGGGGCCGATAACCGCATTTGCCCCGACATGCACATCACTTCCCAGCGTGGTTTCCGGGTCGATGCTGGCAGAAGGATGAACACCTGGCTTAGTGGGCCTGGCAGGATCAAAACAAGCAGCAATTTTTGCATAACAAACATAGGGGTCATCGCTAAGCAGAACATTGACCGGGCAATTGCCGGCCTCGTCCGCAGAGATAATCACAGCTGCCGCATGGGTGGTAGCCAACTGTCCACGGTAGGCCGGATTAGCAAGAAAGCTGATTTGGCTGGGCTTGGCATCCGCTAGGGTTCCCACACCATCAATCAGGGTATCGCCTTGACCCTTGTACTGCAGACTGAATTGTTCAGCCAGCTCGGAGAGCTTCAAACTACGCATAAATTCATGCACTGGGATTATGCGTCAACGAAGCAACTGTTCCCGTCGATCCGCGTCATACTCCAGTCTGAGTTGATCCAGAATGAGGTGGGTAATATCCAGCGCCGGATCAGCATACACCACGGGGCTGGACAGGATCAGGTCGTAGCCATTGTTGCGGGCAATTTCCTGAACAGCCTGGTTGATCTGGTCTTCCAGTTTTTGAACTTCTTCGGTACGCCGAAAAGACAGTTCATCGCGCAAATCTTCTTTTTGACGGTTGATATTACGATGCATTTCGCGCAATTCACGTTCAAGGCGGTTTCTTGCATCCTCCTTTAGGGCATCCAGTTGTAAACGCTCTTCCATGGTTTGTGCCTGGTGTTCCTGGAACTCAATGGTGTCGTTGCGTGGGCGAAACTCCAGATCCAGTTTTTCCCTGCCTGCCAGAACCTGTGGTGCGTTATCGAGCACTTGCTTCATGTCCACATAACCCACGCGCAGTTGCTGCGCCATTGCTGGGCCGGCAACAACGAGCACAAAAAACACCAACAATGTGGGCAAAAACCGCTGCATAGGGTGAAATTGTACCCTTTTTAAGCGTCTGAATTAAGATTTGTGGTACTAAAAGGAGGTACCAAATGAAAACTGGAGGCTTTCTGTGCGGTCACCACGGAACTCCCGCAGAGGGAAAGCGTAGTTAATAATGATCGGTCCAATGGGTGCCTGCCAGGTCACGGAGATCCCCGCAGACGCCCTTAACAGGTTTGCGTCAAAAACACTAAAGTTCTCGTAAACATTGCCCACATCTACAAACAGAGCGATGCGTGAGCCACCACCAGATGTAAATGGTGTAGGAATGGCAACTTCGATCCCGCTAGATACCTTGAAATCACCACCAACAGCCCGGCAATTGGGGTCTTTAGGTCCCAGTGTATTGTCCTCGAAACCACGAATATCACGCACACCACCACCGTAAAATTGTTCAAAAAACGGCAGGCCGGTATCCAGCCCAATAATTTCCTCGTCCAGGCACTCGCGGTTGAATCCCAGTCGCGGGGTGGTATCAACGGGCACCGCCAACGAAGTTTTATCATAGTTGTCGTACGAATCGCCGTAGCCGAGATTGCCATGGAAAGAGAGCACCAGGCCAGCCCAGACAGGTATGAATTTGGAATACCGATAAAAAACCTTATAGAAATCCCGGGTACTGCCCGGCAGAGAGGCATTCAAGCTCAGGCGTTGCGACGAACCGTGGGTTGGATTCAGAAAGTGGTTACGGGTATCCCGCGACCATGACATGGTGAAATCAATACTCTTAAAGTCACGTTCGCCATCTTCCCGCAGGCCATTGCCATTGTGGTCGAGTGAGGTTGACAACGGATCAAATTGGTTTGGGATAAAGTAGTCTTCCGGGCAGATACCGTTTTGATTAATGTCATTACACAGGGTGATATCCGGGTCATTGGGATCCTGGAATTCTACTTCCCGGGTAAATGAGCCAATATTCAGGTCGGTCGACCTGAGGCCCAGCCCGGCGCGGAGAAAAGAGACCTCGGTGATGGGAATGCCGAAGCTCATACCGGCGGCAGCCTCGGTGCTGGTAAAGGTTGAGATATTTGCACCGGCCTGGTTAAACTCTTGATAACGAATATAAAAACCACGACTGACGCCATCCTCGCTCCAATAGGGGTTATCGTAATTGATATTGAAACTGTTGATAATGCTGCTGCGTGACAGGGATAAGCCAACCCGTTTGCCGCTGCCCAGAAAATTATCCTGCTGGATACTCAGAGATGCAATCAAGCCTTGTACCTGGGAAAAACCAAGTCCAACTGAAAAACTGCCTGCGGCGCGCTCTTTAATCGTGATGACAACATCTATCTGGTCGTCGGTGCCGGGTACTGCGGGCGTTTCAACGTTGACCGATTCGAAATAAGTAAGCCGCTGCAAACGTATCCTGGAGCGGTCAATGGCCGCTTGCGAAAACCAGCCACCTTCAAACTGGCGCATTTCTCTGCGCAATACTTCATCCTTGGTGCCACTGTTGCCAACAAAGGTGATTTGCCGGACGTATACCCGCTTACCGGGGTCAACGAAATAATTAATCGTAACCAGCCGGTTTTCACGATCAATTTGCGGGATGGGATTAACATTGCTAAATGCGTAACCTATGTTCGCCAGTAAGGCAGTGATGTTTTCTACGCTTTGCTCCATTTTTTTGCGGGAAAATATATCGTTTTCCTGGGTCATGATCAAGCGTCGCAAGGTCGCCTCATCGATCACCAGGTCACCTGTTATCTGAATTTTCTCGACACTGTACTGTTCACCCTCAATGATATTTGCAGTGATATAAATATCCTGCTTATCTGGACTGATCGAAACCTGGGTGGATTCAACATTGGCATCAATGTAGCCTCGGTCCTGGTAGTAGGAGCGAATTTTCTCCAGGTCACCGGACAGTTTTTCGCGTGAATATTGGTCATCTTTTGACCAGATTTTCCAGCGAGGGGGAATGCTTGATTCGAAATCCTTCTTGATTTCCTTATCGGTAAATAGCGTATTGCCAACGATATTGATGTGTTTGATCTCAGCAGTATCGCCTTCCTTGATGATGATGGAAATGCGCACGCGGTTTCGGTCTAACTGGGCTACCCGGCTGTCTACCGTAACAGCGTAGCGTCCCTGGCTGAAATACTGCTTGACCAGCTCCTGCTTGATACGGTCCAGTGACTGTGGTTGAAAAACCTCACCCTCCGTCAGGCCAATATCAGCCAGCACAGGAAACAGGTCTTCGTCCTTGATGGCCTTGTTACCAGATAGTGAAATTTGTGCGATCGCCGGCCGTTCCGTTACGTTGATAACTAGGATGTTGTCTTCGCGTACAAGATCAACATCGCTGAAAAAGCCGGTTCTGAATAGAGAGCGAATTGCCTGACGGCCTTTAGAAGCGGTCAGTAAATCACCTGCATCCAGGGGCAGGTAATTGAACACGGTTCCTTCTGAGATCCGCTCCAATCCTTCGACCCTGATATCGGAGATCGTAAACGCATCCAGCGCTATGGCGCTGTTGATTGCGAACAGTCCATACAGCAGGATGATCAGAATTCTTCTCATGTATCAGGTCCGTAAGGGTTTTTTAGGCGGAAAGTCTATCCGACCAGCCGTAAAATATCGTTAAAAAACGCAATACCCATCAGGCCAAACAAGGCCAGTAACCCAAGGTATTGACCCTGGGTCTGCATTTGCTCTGACACCGGGCTTCCTTTGACTAATTCTATCAGGAAATAGAGCAAATGCCCTCCATCTAATACTGGAATGGGCAGTAAATTGAGAATGCCTAGGCTGAGACTGATTACTCCCAGGAAAGACAGAAAGCTGGACAAGCCTGCATTTGCGGAATCACTGGCAAGTCGTGCAATACTGATTGGGCCGGAAAGGTTGTTGACCGATGCTGTACCGGTCAGCATGCGGCCGAGCAAACCCATTGTGGCGCGGGTCATATGCAACATTTCCGCAGCCGCCGCCTGCAAAGCTTTGCTCGGGCCGTATTGATGCAGATAGTAAGCGCGTTGGGTCTGGGCTTGTAAAGCTGCATCCATTGGCTGGTTGGTGATGCCAAGGATCAGGCGGCTTGAGAAAACACCGGTTTTGTCTTTAACAGGCGTGACTTGTAAGTCCAGTCTGCCACCGGCACGCTCAACGGTTATAGTCAGTGGGGCGTTGTCTGAACCGTGTTGTTGCACCAGAGCTCTCACCCATGCCCAGTCAGGCACAGGCTCTCCGGCGATACTTATAATGAGGTCATTGACCTTAAATCCAGCGTGGTATGCCGGGCTTTGTGGGCGAATCTCACCAACGAGCGCTAGAATCTTCAGCCGCCAAGGCGTAATTCCAATGGCTTCCAGGGTTTTCTCTTCCTTGAAACCACTGTCGAGCAGGCCAAGATCCAGTATTACCGGGTGTTGATCCTGATCGGATTGTTCAACCACCAGTGTAACTGTGTCACGATCCAGCGCGTGGGTCACCAACGCGATGATGGCATGCGACCAGGTATCCGTGGTTTCGCCATCTATGGAAATAATGCGGTCACCGGAACGAATTCCGGCGCTGGCTGCAATACCACTCGCAGTGCCAATGACGGGTCTTGATTCAGGCATCCCGACCATGAACATCAGCCAAAAAGCCAACACTGTGAACAGCAGGTTGAAGGCCGGTCCGGCAATGACTACCGCGATTCTTTTCCACACTGATTTGCGGTTGAAAGCCTGGTCTAAGTCGCAATCTGCGACCTCGCCTTCACGTTCGTCCAGCATTTTGACATAGCCACCCAATGGAATGGCTGCGATGACATACTCGGTGCCGCCGCGACCTTTTCTTGACCACAATGCCTTGCCAAAGCCGATAGAAAACTTGAGCACGCGAATACCCATCCGCCGGGCAACCCAGAAGTGGCCGAACTCATGGAAAGTGATCAGCAAACCCAGCGCGACCAGTAACCACCATATTGAACCAAGAAATTCAGACATTATTCAAAAACCTTTATGCTATTCGAATGTATTGACAATTTTATCTGCGATTGCACGTGTCACTCGATCGTATTCCAATACATCTTCCAATGATTCTGCTTTACCGTGCTCGCAAGCGTTGAGAGTAGCATTAACCAGCACTGGTATCTGTGTAAAGCCAATACGTCGCTGCAAAAAGGCTGCAACGGCAACTTCATTGGCCGCATTAAATATTATAGGTGCATTGCCGCCGGCCTCAAGCGTCTGGAAGGCCAGTGCCAAACCGGGGAAATGCTCCAGGTCGGGCGGGTAAAATTCCAGCTTCTGTATAGCGATTAGATCAAGGCGTTCAACGCTTGTTTCAATGCGCTCTGGCCAGGCCAGCGCATGGGCGATCGGGGTGCGCATATCAGGCATGCCCAGCTGGGCCAGCACCGAACCGTCCCGGTAGGCGATCAGGGAGTGGATGATGCTTTGCGGGTGAATAACGACGTTTATCTGGTCGTAGCGTGCGTTAAAAAGCCAGCTTGCTTCTATCACCTCCAGACCCTTGTTCATCAAGGTGGCTGAATCGACGGATATCTTGCGTCCCATGTCCCAGTTGGGATGTTTACAGGCCTGCTCCGGCGTGACAGCTTTTAAGGTTTCGCTTGAGGTGTGCAGGAATGGACCACCGGACGCGGTTAAAATCAACTGTTCAACACCAACACTTTCCAGTCCGGCCTCGAAGCCCGGGGGCAGAACCTGGAATAGTGCGTTGTGCTCAGAATCCACTGGAATGATCGTTGCCTTATGCTCAGTGGCAGCGGCGCGAAATAATTCACCGGCAATGACCATTGATTCTTTGTTGGCCAATAACAGGCGTTTCCCGTTTTGAGCAGCAGTTAATGTTGGCTCCAGTCCGGCTGCTCCAGCAATCGCAGCCATCACAACTTCTGTCTCGTCCAGGCGGACAACTGTGCTTAATGCATCCCGTCCGGCCAGCACCTCAGCTTTACAGCCCAGTGTCAGCAGTGCTGATTGCAGGTCTTTGGCCTTTGCCTTATCGCTTATGATGGCATAGCGGGCATGGTGCTGCAGGCATTGTTTTGCAAGCAGGGCAAAATTGCTGTAGGCACTCAGGGCAACCACGTGATAACGGTCCGGGTGGTGGGCAATCACCTTGAGCGTGTTGACGCCTATTGAGCCGGTTGACCCTAATATTGTTATGCCCTGGCTTTGCAACGATCCGTCCCTCAAATGCCCATCAACAGCAGGCCAAGGCCAAAAAAAGGAGCTGCCGCTAACAGGCTGTCAAGCCGATCCAGAATACCGCCATGGCCTGGCAACAGGTTTCCGGAGTCTTTACAACCACTGACACGCTTATGCAGGGATACCAACAAATCACCACCAACAGAAACCTGTGCGGTTACTAGAGCCAGCAGAACAAGCCTGGTCAGTTCCAGATCTGGGAGTGGCATCCAGTGTGCAGCCAGCCAGGCTACTAGTACAGCCGTTGTCAGCCCACCCATCAGGCCTGCCAGCGTTTTCTCGGGGCTAATGGCCGGTGCCAGCTTTTTGTTGCCAAAAGCCTTGCCGCAAAAATATGCGCCGGTATCTGCTGCCCACACGATCAGCAGCAGTAGCAAAATTAACCATGATCCTCCGCTTTGCATATGAATCCAGCCAAGTGCAAACCAGGCTGTAGAAATGGAAACGATAGCGGTTATGAATGAAACAAACTGAAAAGCAGGGGCGGGCGTAGTCTGCCCCTTGAACAGGGGTAGCCGTACCAACATGAATAACCAGGCAATACAACTGCCGGCCAGGTACCACCAGGCCATGTCATCCCACAGCTCCGAGGATTGGAATAAAAAGGCAAATATTGCGGCTTGTATAACCACCAGCCAGCGTCCACCGTTCCGCCGGGAAAAGCCCGCAATGTGGCCGTATTCAAGGCTTGCAGTCAACAATAAGAGCGCCATTAAGAGCAGGAACCCGTTTGCCGGTAATGCAAATATTGCCGCCATGGCCAGAGGCAGCAACAGCAGGGCAGTTAATACCCGCTGTTTAAGCACCTGAACTACGCCTGAGTTGTTCGCTGGTACGTCCGAATCGCCGTTCTCTTGACTGGTATGCCGTTATAGCCTGATCAAGCTCGTACTCGTCAAAGTCGGGCCACAACACCTCGGTGAAATAAAATTCTGTGTAGGCAGACTGCCAAAGCAGAAAATTGCTGATGCGCATTTCACCACCGGTACGGATAAAAAGATCAGGGTCAGGTGAATCCGCAAGTGCAAGAAAACGGCTGAAATGCTGTTCATCAACCTCAGAGGCTGCCAGTTCACCTGCCTGCAGGGCATTGGCCATGCGCCTGGCGGCCTGGGTAATATCCCAACGCCCGCCATAGTTGACCGCAACATTGACTACCAAGCGTCTATTACTGGCTGTCAGAGTCTCGGCTGCTAACATTTTTTCCTGTAGAGCTGCTCCAAAACCCGTCTTGTCACCGATAAACCTCAAGCCTATGCCGTGCTCGTGCAGTTCTTTTGCTTCTTTGTCCAGTGCCCGCAAAAACAAATCCATCAGGTTCGATATTTCAGCGGCGGGTCGACTCCAGTTTTCACTGGAAAATGCAAATACGGTCAGTGTTTCAATACTCAGGCGAACGCAGGACTCGACGGTGGCGCGCAGCGCTTTTTGACCCGTGAGGTGCCCCGTGCGGCGTGGGAGATGTCTTTTTTTTGCCCAACGACCATTGCCGTCCATAACAATGGCAATATGGGTTGGTAATGCGGGTGATGTACTCACTAAACGCCATCAATTGGCATCAAAAATCCAGCAATTCCTGCTCTTTTTGTGCCACAGCTTCGTCGGCTATGACAATATGCTGGTCGGTGATTTGCTGGATTTCCTGTTCGGCCCGCCGGTCATCATCCTCGGAGATATCTTTGCTCTTCAACAACTTCTTGATGTGATGGTTTGCGTCCCGGCGGATATTGCGCACAGCAATTTTTGCGTTTTCACCTTCGTGGTGCACCACTTTACCCAGGGCTATTCTGCGTTCCTCAGTCAGCGGGGGCAGGGGAATGCGGATAATGGTTCCGGCTGTAACAGGATTAAGACCAAGATCTGAGCTCAGGATAGCTTTTTCCAGGGTTGCTACCATGGTCTTATCCCAGACTGTAATTGCCAGTGTGCGGGCGTCCTCGACAGTAACATTGGCAGCCTGGCTTATCGGCACAGTGCTACCGTAATAGTCAACATGGACATGTTCCAGCAAGCTTGGGTGGGCGCGTCCGGTGCGGATTTTCGCCAATTCGGTGCGTAATGCCTCCAGGCTTTTACGCATCCGTATCCGTGTATCTTTTTTAATCTCTTCAATCATCATCGTCTCCGTTGGCAAAGTGGAATAATTAACGCACGATGGTGCCGACGT
>CAYZLS010000007.1:15983-16921 GCA_964479355.1 uncultured Wenzhouxiangellaceae bacterium
TGCCACTACCAAACACATTAAAGACCCTGATAGGCATACCCTGATCACGGCATAATACAATTGCGTTGGTATCCATGATGCCCAGTTTACCGGCAATGACTTCGTCGTAACCGAGGGATTCGTATAATTGTGCGTCCTCATCGGCATTGGGGTCGGCGGAATAGACTCCATCCACCTTGGTAGCTTTCAATACAATATCAGCGCCGATTTCTATGGCGCGCAAGGCCGCGGCAGTATCTGTCGTAAAAAATGGATTGCCCGTGCCCCCGGCGATGATCACCACGCGCCCTTTTTCAAGATGCCGTGTTGCGCGACGGCGTATATAGTCTTCGCTGACATCATGCACGGAAATTGCAGACATTACCCGTGCTTCAATACCGACTTTTTCCATTGCATCTTGCAAGGCTAGTGAGTTCATCAGGGTGGCCAGCATCCCCATGTGATCCCCGGTAACGCGATCAATACCGGCTTCAGCCAGCCCTGCGCCGCGGAAAATATTACCACCACCGATGACAACTGCAATTTGTATACTGGTATTGATTACTTCCTGAATTTCGCCGGCGATCCGGCCGATGATGACCGGGTCAATGCCATAGTCTTCCTCACCCAGCAATGCTTCACCGCTGAGCTTTAATAGGATTCGCTGGTAGATGGGCTTAGCTTGCATTAACCACCTGTTACCTGCTGCATAACTTCATCTGCAAAATTCTCTTTTTTCCTTTCGATGCCTTCGCCAACTGCGAGACGGGTAAATCCTTTCACACTGGCAGCCTTTTGATCAAGCAGTTTGGCAACGGTAATATCACCATCTTTCACAAAAGGCTGGCCCAGTAGCGTGATCTCTGCCAGGAATTTACGCAAGCGTCCATTCACCATTTTCTCAATAATGTCAGCTGGCTTCCCACATTCTTCTACCTGGGTGATCAGGAATTTCTGTT
>CAYZLS010000008.1:0-11854 GCA_964479355.1 uncultured Wenzhouxiangellaceae bacterium
AAACACCCAGCGAAGTCAGTGCCAAAACATAGATCAAACCCGCATCAACGTCTGCCAGCACCAACAAGTCACTGAACGGCACCACCGCCCAGGCAGCCAATGCCGGCGCCAGCACGATAACCGGTGCTAGTACAAACAAAAACCGATTCGCGTTGGCCGGCAGGATGATTTCTTTGAGCAACAGCTTCAGAACATCTGCAAACGGCTGGAGTAGGCCCAATGGCCCGACCCGGTTAGGACCGACCCGAACCTGCATGGCGCCAATTACTTTACGTTCAAAATAAGTATAAAAGGCCACCGCGATGATCAACGGCACAACAATCGACATGATCTTGATGACTGTCCATATTAAATACAGAAAGCCATCAAACATCAGGCAAGCTCCACTTTGATGGCGCCATAACTGTCGCCCAATACAGCGACTGTTTGCGTAGCGCTTTTCAGCCATACGGCCCCGGCAGGCAATTCTGTACAAATCTGCAGTGGCAGTGTGATCTGTTCGCCGCCCTGGCTGACTTTGACCTGCTGGTCATGGCTCAGACCCAATTGCAGAGCATCTTCAGCATTCATCCCAACAAAATCATTCTGGGCCTGAGGTGTTTGCTGCAGGTGACTTGAGCGCCGACACAGGGCATCAATGGAGTACATAGCCACTTCACCAACTCGATGTAAACCCGCAGGTGCTGGTGGCGCAACCCGTTTAGTAGCTTCACCCGTCGGCTCAGCAGCCTGGGTGATGTGCGCAAGCATTTCATCACGCACCGCTGAAAGGGTGACTTGGGTGAAACCATCGAGCTCAAGCTCAGCACCCAGACGACGCAGAATTTTCCAACCGGCTTTCGCTTCTCCAGATACGCTGCCCGCCGGCTCAATCGTACAAATCTGACCATCCAGGGTGTAATACTGGCCTTCTGACTCGGCCGCCGGCGCCAGCGGCAGAATGACATTAGCATGGGCTTTCAAGCCATCGCCGGCAAAGGCGGCAACCGCAACTACCTGCTCTGCACCTGCCACTGCCACCACGGCCTGGGCCGGGTTGGTAAGATCAAATTCAGGCTCAACATCCCATAACAAATAGCCCTGCAACGATGTTGCCAGCATTTCACAGACATTCAGACCCGTTTCCACTGCAGCGCCGCCTGCGCCGCTGGTTGGTAGCGCACCAGCCATTGCCGCACCGGTCGCGTTTGCGCCATGGGTGACAACGTTGATAGCAGCGTCCGTTGCAGTGGCAATCCAAGCGGATAGTTCACGCAACCAACCAGCCTGCTCATGTGCCAGGGCAGCCTGGCCCAGGATCAACATCTTATTGCCTGTGCCGTTGAGCAACTCAGCCAATGCGGTATGCGCCTGGCCAGCCTGTGCTGCGCCACAAACAGTCTTCAATTCTTTAGGTATCTTCTTACCCGTACTGACAGCGACCGCGGTGGCAACTGCAGCCAGCTCAGCGACCATCTGTTGAGGCGCCGTGATCAACGCACTTTCCAACTCGAAGTGGAAATTCCAATCCACCGGGTTTAGTGCCATCACCTGCGCGCCATTGCGCCAGGCCTTGCGTACACGTTGGCCCAATAAAGGTGCTTCATTACGGATATTACTACCGATCAACAAGATGACATCCGCTGTGTCAATTGCAGCCATCGGGGTCTCAAAGCCCGCCGTGTGCCGGCGTACACCATCGTCGCTAAAGTCCTGCTCCCTCAAGCGGTGGTCAATATTCGGGCAATCAAGCCCACGTGCCAGACGTTGCGCCAGATAGTATTCCTCAGTGGAGGAGCTGGCAGACATCAACACACCTACATGAGCCCCACCGTGCGTGGAAACAACCGTTCGCAATGCATCTGCAGCGGCCGTGATGCCTGCTTTCCAGGAAACGGTTTGCCACTGACCGTCGCGCTTGACCATCGGCTCCAGTACACGCTCCTCAGAATACAGGCCGAAATGAGCGTAGCGGTCACGGTCTGAAAGCCAGGTTTCATTGGTGGATTCAGACTCTTTTGGAACCGCGCGCATGATTTTCCCACGACGGTTGTGGTACCACATTTGGGAGCCGACGCCATCGTGCACTGCCAGCGCTGGCCGGGCCATTAATTCCCAAGCCCTAGCAGAAAACCGGAAGGGTTTATTGGTCAGCGCCCCCACCGGACACAGGTCGATCACATTGCCGGATAACTCTGATTCAATACCCTGCTCCAGGCTGGTGCCAATAGCGGCACGGTCGCCGCGTCCAAACAAGCCCAATTCGTTACTGCCGGCGATTTCATCCATAAAGCGTATGCACCGCGTACACTGGATACAACGGGTTAAATCAGTTTGAACCAGCGGGCCGATATCGTGATCTTTAACCACCCGTTTTCGTTCTACAAAACGGGAAACAGAACGGCCATAGCCCATCGCCAAATCCTGCAATTCACACTCACCACCCTGGTCACAAATCGGACAATCCAGCGGATGATTGATCAACAGGAATTCCATCACTCCATGCTGGGCGTCAACCGCACGGCGCGATTGGGTGTAGACTTTCATTCCGTCCATCACGGGAGTAGCGCAAGCGGGCATCGGCTTGGGCGCTTTTTCAACATCCACAAGACACATGCGGCAATTGGCGGCGACACTTAATTTACGGTGGTAGCAAAAACGCGGAATGCTAATGCCGGCCTTGTCCGTCACCTCAATAATCATTGAGTTTTTAGGCACTTCCATGGCGATCCCATCAACTTCAATGTTGACAGTTTCTGTCACGTTTACCGCCTGAGATCTCATGCAACCTGCTCCTGCTGTACAGTACTCATTGGGTGACCATGTTCGGCGTAATACTCAAATTCATGCCAAAAATGCCGTAGCATTCCCTGTACCGGCCAGGCAGCTGCTTCACCAAAAGCGCAAATGGTATGGCCTTCAATTTGCCCGGCAGCTGAGCGCAGCAGGGTCAAGTCAGAGGTACTGCCATTACCGTCAACGATGCGTTGCAATATACGGTACATCCAGCCGGTGCCTTCCCGGCAGGGTGTGCACTGACCACAGGATTCCATGTGGTAGAACCTGGCAATGCGCGTGCAGGCTTTGACCATGCAGGTCGTTTCATCCATGACGATCACTGCCCCGGAACCAAGACCCGAACCGGCTTTGCCAAGCGCGTCATAATCCATTGTGATATCCATCATCACGCTCGCAGGTAATACCGGCATGGAAGAGCCGCCCGGAATGACCGCTTTGAGCTGCTTACCGTTACGCACACCACCGGCCATTTCCAATAGCTCAGAAAAAGGTGTTCCCAATGGTATTTCGAAATTCCCCGGTTGATTTACATGGCCTGAAACCGAAAACACCTTGGGGCCGCCATTATTGGGTTTACCGATGTTTAAAAACCAGTCAGCACCATTGCGCATGATATGTGGCACTAAGGCCAGTGTTTCAGTGTTATTGATGGTGCTCGGTTTACCGTAAAGGCCAAAATTGGCCGGGAACGGTGGTTTAAACCGTGGCTGGCCTTTTTTACCCTCCAACGACTCCATCAGGGCGGTTTCTTCACCGCAGATATAGGCCCCGGCTCCCAAAACGGCATGCATATCGATGTCTATACCACTGCCCAACACGTTTTTCCCCAGCAGCCCAGCCGCATAGGCTTCTTCCAGGGCCGCGTCAAATCGTTCAAAGGGTTCATGGTGGAACTCGCCGCGCAGGTAGTTATAAGCGACCGTGGCGCCCATTGAATAAGCGGCAATCGCCATGCCTTCGATCACTGCATGGGGGTTAAATCGCAAGATATCACGATCATGGCAGGTTCCCGGCTCGGACTCATCCGAATTGCATAACAGGTACTTCTGCACCGGCGCCGAACGTGGCATAAAGCTCCATTTCAGACCGGTTGGGAAGCCTGCCCCACCCCGCCCACGCAGTGCTGAGGATTTCACTATTTCAATGATGTCTGCCGGCTCAGTGCGCTCCTCCAGAATCTTGCGCCAGGCCGAATAACCGTCAATTGACAGGTAATTTTCCATGCTCCAAGGCTGCTCAAAGCCCATGGTTGCAAATACCACGCTATGCTCAGACATGGCTTGGCTCCGCGGCTGCAATGATCATTACTTGTACCCTGCAAGTTTGCATATCATTCCAGCCCGTCCAGTATTTCATCCACTTTTCGTGGGTCGAGGTTTTCGTGATAATGCCCATCTACAACCATCATGGGTGCGCCGCAACAGGCAGCCAGGCACTCTTCTTCTACTACCAGGGTTATGCGGTCATCAGCGGTGGTTTGCCCCAGGTTGACACCCAGTTTGTGCTCCACGTGCGCAACAATATCTTCAGCTCCATTTAGCCAGCAGGAAATATTGGTGCAAATATTCACCTTGTGCCTGCCCACCGGCTGGCGATCAATCATCGAATAAAAACTGGCGACCTCATGAGCCCACACCGGTGGCAAATCCAGATAATTGGCAACAGCCACAATGAGATCTTTACTGATCCAGCCGCCATTTTGCTCCTGCGCCGCCAACAGGGCCTGTATAAGCGCAGAACGCTTGTTTGAGGGTGGAAACTTGGCCACCCAATGGTCGATCTTTTTACGGGTTTCTGCTTCCAGCCCGGATTCTTTGACAACAGCAATATTAGCTTTCTGGGACATCAGCGGTCCACCTCACCAAAAACGATATCCAGCGTGCCCATGGCTGCCACCACATCGGCCAGCATATGGCCTTGCACGACTTCATTCATCGCAGCAAGATGCGCAAAACCCGGGGCTCTGAAGTGCGCCCTGAATGGTTTGTTGGCACCATCGGATACTAGGTAACAACCAAATTCACCTTTGGGGGCTTCTACCGCAGCATAGGTCTCACCTTGCGGCACACAATAACCCTCGGTGAAGAGCTTGAAATGATGGATCAAGGCTTCCATGTCATCCTTCATCTCTTCGCGGGTAGGTGGTATTACCTTGAAATTCTTGAGCATGACATGCCCCGGATTGGCACGCAGCCAATCAACACACTGCAAAATAATGCGGGCCGACTGACGCATTTCTTCAATGCGGACCAGGTAGCGGTCATAACAATCACCATTGATACCCACCGGGATGTCAAAATCCATCTCGTGGTACATGGCGTAAGGTTGTTTCTTGCGTACATCCCACTCCACGCCGGACCCGCGCAACATTGCACCGGTAAAGCCCAGTTGAAATGCCCGCTCGGGAGAGACCACACCAATGCCAACGGTACGTTGCTTCCAGATACGGTTGTCCGTCAGCAAAGTTTCGTATTCGTCCACCTTGGAAGGGAAATCCTTTGCAAAGGCCTCAATAAAATCGAGCAGCGTGCCTTCACGCCATTCATTTTTATACTTGAGTTTTCTGCCTTTGGTCCAGGGAGTTTCCTCGTATAACGGCACGGTATCAGGTAGGTCGCGATACACACCACCCGGCCGGTAGTAACTTGCGTGCATGCGGGCGCCTGATACAGCTTCGTACATGTCCATAGTCATTTCACGTTCGCGAAACGCATAAATGAACATGGTCATCGCACCGAGGTCGAGCCCGCTCGACCCGATCCACAGCATGTGGTTGCCGATGCGGGTAATTTCATCAAACATGGTACGTATGTACTGTGCTCGAACGGGTGGTTCTATGCCCAGCAATTGTTCAATGGCGCGCACATAGGCGTGCTCATTGCACATCATCGATACATAATCCATCCGATCCAGGTAGCCAATGGATTGGTTGAACGGTTTGCTTTCAGCCAGTTTTTCAGTGCCACGGTGTAACAGGCCGATATGCGGATCGGCCCGAACAATGGTTTCGCCATCCAATTCCAGCACCAATCGTAGAACCCCGTGGGCAGCGGGGTGCTGCGGCCCGAAATTTAAGGTGTAGTTCCGGATTTCAGGCACTTTTACTCAGCCCCCGGTGCCAGTGAGTCGGCTGCTTCATCAGCCGCCTGGTCGACATCATCGGCTTGGTAGCGTGAGTCTTTGCGAATGACCCGTGGTACCAGCACCCGCGGTTCAATTTCTACCGGCTCATAGACCACGCGGCGTTTGTTTTCATCGTAGCGCACGGCGACGTTGCCGATCAGAGGGAAATCTTTGCGGAACGGATGGCCGTTAAAACCATAATCCGTCAATATGCGGCGCAGGTCCGGATGACCTTCAAAAACAATGCCGAATAGGTCAAAAGTTTCACGCTCGTACCAGTTTGCAGAATCCCAGATATCAACCAATGACGGCACCACCGGCATGCCTTCATCTGCGGCAAAGGTTGCCACGCGCAAACGCCGGTTGTGGCTGGTCGAGAGCAGATGAACGACCACGCCAAACCGTTCCTCTTCAGCGGCAGATTCGGGATCGCTGGATTGCGGGCGGTTTTGCCAACTGAAGCGACCCGGCCCCAGGCTTTCTACGCCACGGCTGAAACCATCATGGCTGGTTTCACTAGTCTCCCATTCACTCTGGCCAAAGCCAAGATAATCCACACCACAAAGATCAATCAATTGATTGAACGCGAAGCGCTCATCATCACGCAGTGTTTGCGCAACTTCCAGCCAGTCATCTACCGGCACGTGGACGGTGAACTGGTTGTTCCCGCACTGCACGACCCTGATCCGCTCAGCAAAGCAGCTGGAGAGTTGATCTGACAGTTTGTTGCGCTCTGTTATCACGTTGAAGGAGTACTCTCTTACCTGGTAATGGTGTTGGTGCGTCGAATTTTTTTCTGAAGCTGCAAAATGCCATAAATCAGGGCTTCCGCTGTTGGCGGACAGCCCGGCACATATACATCTACAGGAATGATCCGGTCGCAACCCCGGGTGACCGCGTAGGAATAATGGTAATAACCACCACCATTGGCGCAGGAACCCATTGAGATCACCCACTTCGGGCAAGCCATTTGATCATAGACTTTGCGCAAAGCAGGAGCCATTTTGTTGACCAGAGTGCCGGCAACTATCATCACATCAGACTGGCGTGGGCTGGGCCGGAAAATGACTCCAAAACGATCCAGGTCATAACGTGCCGCACCGGCCTGCATCATCTCAACCGCGCAACAGGCCAGACCGAAAGTAACCGGCCACATTGAGCCGCTTTGAGCCCAATTAATCAATGCATCCAGTGAAGTCGTTACCACGCCGCGATCCAACAGCGGATTCGCATCGGCATTCGGCCTGAGAATATCGTCCAGGGTACCGAGTTCCACAGCTCTGTCGGGATGCATTATTCCCATTCGAGTGCACCTCTTTTCCATAACACAAAATAGCCAATCACCAGTTCGACCACGAATACAAACATGGCAGTGAAACCGAACATCCCCAAGGATTCAAGCGCCACCGCCCAAGGCAGGAAAAATGCAATTTCAAGGTCAAATATAATGAATAAAATAGCGACCAGGTAATACCGGACATCGAATTTCATGCGGGAGTCTTCAAAAGCTTCAAAGCCGCATTCATACGGCGACAATTTTTCTGCATCAGGCTTATTGGGGCCCAGCAAACCACCGATAATAACCAGGGCAATTCCGATAACCGTAGAAATACAGAGAAAAATCAGAATTGGCAGGTATTGTGCAAGCATACTCCAGATCTCAATTCCCGGGCAGCAATCCACCGCACCTGGTTAAATGGTGCCCAAGGCCGGACTCGAACCGGCACGACTTTCGCCACTACCCCCTCAAGATAGCGTGTCTACCAATTCCACCACTTGGGCAATTCTTTTTGCTACCTCAGGACCCACCGCCGGCCTTGTTATCTTCATCCGCGGCTGGCTTTGCTGCGGCTTCCGCATCCATCACCGGAATATCACCAGCGGTTTCCTCAACCGCGGTTGACATGGCAGCGGAATCCAGGGAGGGTAAATCTGAGGCCTCTTGTGAGCCTGCCAGCACGCTTAAATCAGTGAAAGATTCGGCGCCATTTTGCTCAGTAACCGCTTCAGTAACGGTCGAGGTAGCGACTACGCCGAGATCCGTCTGGGGTTCCAAACTAGCGCGCGAGGCAATCACGGCCATTCCCAGGCTGATCAGGCAAAACAAGGCAGCCAATACCCAGGTGCTGTGGGTCAGGAAATTTCCGGCCCCGCGGGACCCGAAAACCGTGCCGGATGCACCGCTGCCGAAAGCGACGCCGGCTGTCGCGCCAGCACCCTTTTGAATCAAAATAAATGCGGTCAGCGCAATGGCGATAAGCACATGAAAAATATTTAAAGCTTGCATATTAATTCCGTTATTTCAGGCCACTCATTAACCCACGGCGGTGTAGATTGCCAGAAAGTCTTCAGCCGTCAGTGAAGCCCCTCCAACCAGTCCGCCGTCGATATCTGTCTGGGCAAACAATTCGGCGGCATTAGAACCTTTCACGCTGCCGCCATAAAGAATCCGAATTTGGTCGGCTATTATACCATTGAGAGACGCTAGGTTGTCACGAATAAATACGTGTACTGACTGCGCCTGTTGTGGTGTCGCAGTCAAGCCGGTGCCTATTGCCCAGACCGGTTCATAAGCGATGGTAGCGTGCTTGAAAGCATCTATTCCGGATCTGCTGATTACCGCATCAAGCTGCCGCCCAACCACGGCCTCAGTCTGGCCATTTTCACGCTCCTCGCGGGTCTCACCAACACACAATACCGGCTCAAGTCCAGCACCCAGTGCGGCACTGAAGCGCAACGCCACATCTGCATCACCTTCCCCATAAATAGAGCGACGTTCTGAGTGGCCGACCAATACATAATGACAACCCATGTCGTGCAGCATGCTACCGCTGGTTTCGCCGCTATGGGCCCCTTGCAGATTGGGGTTCAGGGTCTGCCCACCCCACTGGATATGGCTACCCTCAAGCAAACTCTGGGCTAGCGCCAAATAGGGAAATGATGGAAAAACGGCGAGATCGGCCTGGCCGTTCGCCAAACTACTCGCCAGTAAGGCTTCGAGCAATGACCGGACCATGGTTTTAGAGCCATGCATTTTCCAGTTTCCTGCGACCAGTATCTTTCTCATGCCAGTAGTGTTCCTATCACCAGTAGTGTTCCCATCATTTTCAATCTACGCGTTGGCGCGCAAGCATACCCACACACCGCCCATGTCGCAAGTCTAAATCCGGGACAAAGCGTAGAGGCGCCGGCAGAAAATTTAAATGACCCAGATCATAGTTTGTGCAGGTTATTGTAGTAGCATAGATCGCACTGACAAAACGCAGGTTCTGATGATGACGCAAAACGGCAATATAGCAGCAGACGGGCAACGATGGGCCCTGGTCACCGGTGCGTCCGCGGGGATCGGCACCGAATTCTGCCGGCAACTAGCCACCAAAGGCTATCAGTTGGTGCTGGTTGCACGCCGGACAGATAAATTGCAAGCACTGGCCGATGAACTGCTCTCCACCCATGGCACCCACAGCCTGGTCATTAGCTCAGATTTATCTCAAGCCGATGCTTGCCGATCTATTGTCAGTCGTCTGAAACAGGAAAACATCGAGGTCGAGTACCTGGTCAATAACGCCGGCTATGGCCTGCCTGGCAGTTTTCATACAGCCACGTGGCAAGAACACGCCGATTTTATCCAGGTTATGACCACCGCGGTGTGCGAGCTGAGCTGGCGATTACTACCTGGCATGCGGAAGCGCAGGTCGGGTTATATCGTCAATGTTGCATCCGTCGCAGGTCTGGTGGCTGCTACTTCCGGGCACACGCTCTATGCTGCCAGCAAGTTATTCCTGATTCGCTTTAGCGAGTCCCTCAGCCTCGAAAACGCCAGCCGTGGAATCAAGGTCTGTGCCCTGTGCCCGGGCTTTACTTACAGCGAATTTCACGATGTCAACGATACCCGCAAGCTGGTCAGCCAACTCCCCACTTACCTGTGGCTGGACACCGAAGAAGTAGTTAAGGCAACCGTTGATAACCTGGCAGGAGCCAAGGTCAAAACAGTGCTCATTCCCGGCAGGCAATACAAACTTCTGGTCTTTATCAGCTGCTACCTGCCTTGGCTGGCGGCAATCTTCACCAACCGACATGCAAAACATTTCCGGGTAACTGATTGAACCGAGCACAGCCCACCAGGTGAACATGCTGACAGTCAGTGTGGCCCGCCAACACGCTTTAAATTCAGTTGCTACCACCCATATCTTTTACCAATCCTAACAACTTTTGTGAGTAAAAATCATGGCCAGTTCACCCCTGCACAAACACGGTCCGATTACGCTAGTCGTTGTCGTCATATTAGTCCTGATCGGTGTGAATTTCTTCAAGACTATCCCACCAGGTCGGGTCGGGGTGGCAACCTTATTCGGTAATATAGTAGAAACATATTATGGTCAGGGGCTGCACATACCCGTGAACCCACTCTATCGCTGGATCGTCTTTGACGCACGCCAGAAAACCCACCTTGAATCTGCCAATGTGCCCAGTTAGGATCAACTGCAAACCAAGCAGGACGTCAGCGTGCAGTACAGAATCAGCGCCAGCATGGCAGGGGACATACTGGAAAATACGGGTGACGCCCGCAATGTAGTGCGAGTCCATCTGATACCAAAATTGCGTTCCTTACTCAGGGAACAGGGCAAGAGCATCAAGCGTGCAGAAGACTTTTTCCAGGAGGCAACCTAGGAGACTTTACAGGTCGCCTTGACCGAAGGCCTCAGAGATTACCTGGCACCCAAAGGCATCGAGGTGTCAGCCGTGTTGATTCGCGATATTTCCCTGCCACCATTTATTGTGCAGGCGATTGAGCAAAAGAAAGAACGTGAACAAGCGGTAGAGCGGGAACGCGCTGAACTCGAACGAGTAAGAACGGAATTACAACAGCACGTCGCAAAGGCCTCCGCAGGCCGCGAAGCTGCCGAGCAGGAAGCTGCCCGTAAAAGAATTCTTGCCGATGCAACCGCCTACGAAATCAAAAAGATCAACGAGGCAGTAGCCAGCAACCCGGCTTATATCCAGCTCTAGTCTTTGGAAGCCCTCAAGGCAATCTCTAAAGACCCGGGCAGCAAAATATATTTTCTGGATGGTTCAAGCCCAAGCCCGCTACCGCTAATGCACCTCGGTGAGCTGCCACAAAAGTAAGTCTCGACACCAATGCTTTTATGTTGAGCCCTCCAACCAGCCGATTTCAGTTGCCGTCCTGGCGCCAATCACACAGGATTTGAGGGTTGCAGGGCGGCGCCAATGCTGGGCGGAGATTGCGATGCGACCACCCATGATTTTGGCACGTTGTTGTAGGTAAAGGGGTGGTTTTTTGGGATTTGCCAGGCCGTCCGGCACATCGGGCTGGCCGTGGCAAAATCGTACTTGTCACTGGCACCAAAGATGTGCAGCAAATTCGTGGCTGATGACAATCCGGTCCCGCGCGGCCCTGTGAGGGGAGGCAACGGCATTAACGATACCGTAACCACCATTTTTAGTTCCGACGGATCGTTCCAGCTGGATCTCTGGATTAGCTTTTTGATAGAGTACAAACATTCTGATATCGCCCGGTGCAAGCTCCTTCTGTCGACCATTTTTCCATGCCCACCAACGCATTTTCAAACTCCACAATGCAACTTTTATCCCGTAGTTCTCAGCAGGTAAGACTGGTGGCAACGTCGTCAATGGTTGGACTACCCGAATGATGATCGGGTTAGCCAGTTGGTGGCCATAGCGGGCTGCCTGTTGTCCAATAAACAGCCCGATACCCTGAAATGATTCCGGCTTGAGACTCTGGACGTAACCCCGGACACTCGAATCCTGGGTTGCCAGGATAGGATAAATGGTCACCCATAATGGTTTTTCCCAACGGCTCAGACGATTGCTGGTTAACCACTGGCTGCCAACAACGATCAACAACACGGTCAGTAGAATAACGATACGCAGAAACCGAATCAAAGCCGTACCTTCAAGTACCGGCCACTGT
>CAYZLS010000008.1:11864-16610 GCA_964479355.1 uncultured Wenzhouxiangellaceae bacterium
GTCATCTGCATCGGTTCCCACTGCCTCAATCCCCTTGAACATATCTTTAAGGTTGCCAGCAATGGTGACCTCATCGATCGGGTGTTGAATTTCGCCATGCTCGACCCAGAACCCACTGGCTCCCCGGGAATAGTCGCCGGTCACGATGCTGACACCCTGACCCATGACTTCGGTGACCAATAAGCCTGTACCCATCTGTTGCATTAACTCAGTTAACGAGTATTGCCCCGGCGCAACGATCAGGTTGTGCATACCGCCCGCATTGGCGGTGGTTTCCAGGCCTAATCTCCGGGCCGAATAGCTACCCAGCACATAGCCGGTCAGAACCCCGTCATTGACCAGATCACGCTCGTAGGTAGCAACACCTTCAGCATCAAAGGTCGTGCTGCCAGGACCGCGCAGGATAAAAGGGCGTTCCGACATCCTCATCCAGTCAGGAAATAATTGCTTACCGGCTGCATCAACCAGAAAAGACGCTTGGCGATAAAGCGCACCACCTGAAACCGCCCCAATAAAATGCCCAAGCAATCCGGATGCCACTTCCGCCGCGAACAATATCGGCACCTCACAGGTCGGTATTTTGCGTGCGCCTAGGCGCGCCACAGTTCTGTGGGCTGCTTCACGGCCGGTGGCTTCGGCTTTTTCCAGATCGGTATAGGCACGGCGCGAGTCATACCAATAATCGCGCTGCATGGATTCCGCTTTCCCAGCTACCAGCACGCAACTCTGCCCATAACGGGTACCGCTACGGCGGCCAATAAATCCCGCGGAGCTTGCATACACGTTCAAGCCAAACCCGGCAGAAGCCGAGGTGCCATCCGAATTAGTAATAGCAGGGTTTTCCAGCCCGGCTGCTTCGCAGGCCAACGCCCGTTCCATAGTCTCACCTGCATCCAGCGACTGTGGGTGCCACAAGTCCAAATCTGGAAAATGTTTCGCCAGACGCTCGGTCGGCGCCAGCCCATTGCACTTGTCCGCCTGGGTGAAGCGGGCGATATCAATCGCCTTTTCCACGCAGCTTCGTATGGAATCCGGGCGTAAATCGCCACTACTGGCGTGGCCTTTGCAGTCGCTAAGGTAGATACTGATTTCTAGACCGCGGTCACGGGAATGTTCCAGTGTCTCAACCTCACCCAGACGCACACTGACATTCAGACCAAAGTGGATGCTGGCTGAAACTTCAGCATGATTTGCGCCCAGGTCCTGTGCCTGCTCTATTGCTACCTGCGCGCTTTCGCTCAGAGCGGACAGCTCCTGATCGCGATCCGGCACCATCTGGGCTACCATATCCATATCTACATCTTTCACCGGGCAACCCCCTGAGAAATTTCTGCTAGTCTCAATTTATTATATCCAGATTGAATTAGAGGTTTTTTTACATGAATAACACGGGCAACGACCCGGAAAAACCCAGTAAAAGCGAGCTTAAACGTGAGGCAAAGGAACTGACTAAGCTGGCCAGGAAACTGCTGCGGATGCCATTTGCGCAGCTCAAAAACATCCCACTGGACGAGGACCTGCGAGAAGCCGTAGATTTTGGCCGTAGAATTCGTGCGCACGGGGCCAACAAACGACAGGCCCAAACGATTGGCAAAATGCTGCGCAGGCTTGATGCCACACCCATTGTCAACGCGATCAACAACCTGGAATTGAACATCAGACAAATCAATGTGCGCCATCGTCATCTCGAGGCCTGGCGAGACCGGCTGATCGAAGGCAAAGCCCAGGGTCTGGTTGCATTATTGGCGCAAAACCCAGATTTTAATTTACAAACCCTGCGCCAGTTGGTACGCAATGCCAACAAAGAAGCGCAACTCGGCAAGCCGCCTGCCATAGCCCGTAAGCTGTTCAAGCTGCTGCGCGACAGCGATGCAGAAAACCCATTGCCGCCACTACCACAGGATTGATCAAACTGAGCTGCTGAGTTGAAATGTTCATTTATGCTACCGTTCGTTGCTGGGTGTTCCCGGTGCTCCGTCCATGTGATAACTGCGAGTTCAGTGAGTTGAAAAGTGGTTGACCGTGGCGTTGCAGCACGCAGGTAATGGCCCGGTTCTTGCCGAGTGTTGCGACGCCACGGACGAGCGCTTCCCAGCTCGCCCGCAGGGAGGTACCCAGATGTCCCAGTACTGCGTTGCAGCCCTTGAGAAGGGCTAGGCCATTCTCTGCTGTCTGCGTCTTGTCCTGAAACATCTGGGTGCCTCTGAATCCGTAGTTATCACATGGACGGAGCACTAGTTCCACCCACAGTTAAGGACTCAATCCGTAAAGTCGGCTGACCGACACCCACCGGAACACTCTGGCCATCTTTGCCGCAAACACCGACACCGGCATCAAGTTTCAAGTCATTACCCACCATACTGACCCGCTGCATCACTGCGGGGCCATTTCCTATCAATGTGGCACCCCGAACCGGTCGCGTGACCTTGCCGTGTTCAATCAAATAAGCCTCAGAAGCAGAAAATACAAACTTGCCGGATGTTATATCGACCTGCCCACCGGCAAAATTGACGGCGTACAGCCCCTTATCAACTGAAGCAATGATTTCCTGCGGGTCATAATCACCCGGCAGCATGAACGTATTAGTCATTCTGGGCATCGGCAAGTGGGTGAATGACTCACGCCGGCCATTACCGGTGGCTTTGGTGTTCATCAGGCGGGCGTTGAGTTTGTCCTGCATATAAGACACCAGCGTCCCATTTTCAATCAGCACCGTTTGCTCTGTCGGTGTACCTTCGTCATCCACGCTCAGGGATCCACGCCGCTCCGGCAAGGTACCGTCATCAACGATGGTGACACCCTCTGCCGCCACTTTTTCACCCATCCGACCGGTGAAGGCAGACGTACCCTTGCGGTTAAAATCACCTTCTAGGCCGTGTCCTACGGCTTCATGCAGCAACACACCAGGCCAGCCCGTCCCGAGCACGACCGTCATGCTACCAGCGGGTGAAGCATCAGCTTCCAGGTTGACCAGCGCCTGCCGGGTCGCCTCGTCTGCAAATCGCTGCCAGGCATTGTCTTGGGTCAACTGTAGATAATCAAACCGCCCACCACCGCCATCACTGCCCTGCTCACGGCTCCCACCCTGCTCTGCAATCACACTGACATTAAGCCGCACCAATGGGCGCACATCAGCTGCCAGCGAACCATCAGCTGATGCGATCAGGACCGTCTCGTGCGTCGCAGCAAGACTGACCATCACTTGCTTGATGCGCGGGTCAAGTGAGCGGGTATAGGTATCGATCTGACGCAACAGGTCAACTTTTTGCTCAGCGCTGAGCGTTGGCATTGGATCATCAGGCAGATATAATGCCTGCGGGTTTTGTCTGCGCCAGGCCTGCACAGTGCCCTGGGCGCCCTGCCGGGCAATTGCACGGGCTGCAGTGGATGCCTGCATCAACGATGGCATGATGATCTCATCCACATAGGCAAACCCGGTCTTTTCACCACTTATTGCGCGAATTCCTACACCTTGTTCAACCGCAAAGGTGCCACTCCTGACCAAGCTATCTTCCAATGACCAAGCTTCATGGCGGGTGTTTTGAAAGTACAGGTCACCATCATCCACCGCTGGGCCCATTAAATGCTGCAATACCTTTTCCAGGTCAGTATGACTGAGCCCGCCAGGAGCGAGCAGTTGCTGTTCCGCCAGTTGTAGTGCGTCACTCATTGCTGTCTTCACCTGTTGCTTGTGGCGCCGTAGTGCTGGATTCATCCGCTGGTACTATATCGGCTGAGGAATCATTGTCCACCCCGGTTGCCGGATTGCTTATTGGGCTTGCCACTGGCTCCACCAGGGGCTCTGTCCAGGGTCCGGTAATGGTATACCTTGCCTCTGCGGCACCGCCGAGCGCCTCGCGCAGCAATGCCTGCAAGGCCAGGCCTGCAGCGATTCCGACCGGCCCGCCGGTGATTGCGCCTAATACCGGCAAAGTTTTACTGACTCCTGGATGAACCGTGAATTCGTAGTCAAATGTCTGTGCAACCAGATCCGTACTGCCAGTGATAGAAATTTCTGCCGCTGCCGAACTTAGCAGCAAGTCATCAGTAAAGCTGGTACCATTTTCAAAATGCATCGTACCGCTGGCCTTATCAAAGCTGAAGCCTGCATCAAATACGTCGCGAAAATCCATCGCCAATCGACGCGGCAACTCTGTCAAACTCAATAGGCCCAACATGCGTCCTGCGCCTGGATCAGCCGTTAAAATATTGCCCTGGAGCACGCTGAGGGTCATATCACCATTTAAATGTTCAAGTGCAAATGCAGCAGGTGGGCCGTCCCACCCGGCATCAAAGTTCACTTGTGTCTGGCCACCTTGCATAGCGGAAGAGATATCCATGGCTTCGAGCAGGGTACCTAGGTCTTCTGCAGCGATATGGATGTCAAAATCTGAACGCTCGCCCTGATCATCCCTGAGCCAGTCGCCACGGACATTAAAGCTCGTGCGGGGCGATTGTGCCTTGATGGATTCAAAGTGAAACCCATTTTTTACTGGATAGCCTTCAATCCGGGTTTCACCCAGCTCTAAACCCAGGTAACTGAATTCTTTGCTGAAAAAATGTAATTCCGGTAACTCGGCGGGATTGCTTTCTATAGTAATACCCTGGGCTACAGGATCCGGCATGATCAGCCGCCCAAACTCTCCTGTCACGCTGTGGGAACCTGCTTCATTCTGGTAGTAGCGTATATTGCCGGCAATATCTTCTGCATCAAAATCACCGGTTATAATCCCTTCTTCATACTGC
>CAYZLS010000009.1:0-8837 GCA_964479355.1 uncultured Wenzhouxiangellaceae bacterium
TTTTCCGGATATGTCCCACAGGGTGTCACCCTCAACGACTACATACTCGTCCGGGTGGTCGGTACGCACAGACAAATCCTATGCCATCGCTGCGCCTGTCAATAAAATCACTAGGATAAAGTGAAAAATGTTCTTGTTCACGTTCCTTTCCCCGTATAGTTGGCATCCTGCCATGTTGACCAATATGATCAGTATTCTTCACTGGCGAACAAAGCTCATCATTGGCTATCATAAATCGTGTAGTGGGAAAGTTCACCTAAATTAGTGAATAGGTATAAAAGCATATGGCTAAACTGGCTATTCTGGAGTTTCCTGATCCACGGCTAAAAACCGTGGCAAGTACTGTAACAAGCTTCAATACAGACATCGAAACGTTGCTTGAGAACATGCTGGAAACCATGTATTCGGCGCCTGGAATTGGTCTTGCGGCAACTCAGGTAAATGTCCATAAACGCTTGCTGGTATTAGATATCAGAGAGGAACAGGACTGTCCACGCATCTATATCAACCCGGAAATCCTGAGCCAGTCAGGTGAACAAAACTGTGAGGAGGGCTGTTTATCGGTACCTGGCGTATATGCCAGTGTGAAACGGGCGGAAAACGTTATCGTCAAGGCACAGGGTAAAAATGGAAAATTCTTTGAAGAACAGCTTGAGGGCTTGCATGCTGTTTGTATTCAACATGAAATGGACCACCTCATTGGGCGGTTGTTTGTCGATTACATGTCGCCACTGAAGCGCAACATGGTACGTAAAAAGCTCGAAAAGCAGCGCCGAATAGCCATTGCGGAAGCCACAGAACACCGGGTAATCTAACCTGAACATTTCACTAGGGCGGACCTCGAAGAACAAAGTGAAGTCACTCAAGTCCCCGTTGCGAATCCTGTTTGCAGGCACACCTGAGTTTGCCTTACCGCCGTTGCGGGCGTCAATTGATGAGGGTTGTGAAATTGTTGCTGTCCTGACCCAGCCTGATCAACCGGCTGGTCGTGGTAAAAAACTACGCGCCAGCCCGGTCAAGCAGTTGGCGCTGGAACATGGTTTTTCCGTACTGCAACCACCGAGTCTTGGTGACCCACAGTGCTTACAACAACTTGAAAGTTTACGCCCGGACCTACTGTTGGTTGTGGCCTACGGCCTGATGATTCCAGCCCGACTGCTAGCTTTGCCAGCCATGGGCTGTTGGAATATCCATGCCTCATTATTACCCCGCTGGCGGGGAGCTGCGCCCATTGCGCGTGCCATTGAAGCGGGCGACAAGCAGACAGGCGTATGTATCATGCAGATGGAAGTCAGCCTTGACACCGGCCCGGTATTTCATCGCCTGAGCACTCCAATCAAACCACATGATACCGCCGGGACGCTACATGACCGACTGGCTGAAATGGGGGCCCAGGCAATGACGCACTGCCTAGGCCTGGCTTCTACAGGTGAGCTCCCCAAACCCCTAGCGCAAGATCACACCAGGGCCGTATACGCTAATAAAATCAGCAAGGCGGAAGGTGAGTTGGATTGGAATCTACCCGCTAGGGTTTTGTTGCGAAAAATTCGGGCATTTAACCCATGGCCTGTAGCCTGGTGTGTGCTTCAAGGTCAGCGTGTACGTATCTGGCAGGCTGAAGTGGTGGAAACTACAACGACCAGCCCGCCTGGCAGGCTCATCACCGTTGAGCCTCCCTCGCTGGTCATTAGTACAGCAGATAAAGCATTAAAAATAATAGAAATACAACGCGCCGGTGGCAAACGAATGGACGCTGACGCATATTTACGCGCACAGTGCAGTTCAGGTGAATGAATGTGAGTAAAAGCCGGAAAACTTTAACCGACCCACGCCTGTCCGCGCTGGATGCATTGACGGAAGTGCTGGATGTAAATAAGAGCCCGGCTGACAGCAAAGCACTGTCCCGGTTAGCTGACAGTCGCGACAACGCATTTGCCAGAAATTTGACTTATGGGGTGTTGCGGTGGTTGAGCGCACTGGAATGGCTGGTTGCGCAACTCTTGCAAAAGCCGCTTAAAACAAAAGACCTTGATATTCAGCGGTTGCTGTTATTGGGTTTACAACAAATTTGGCATGGGCATACAGCCAGTTACGCCGCCGTTAATGAAACCGCTGAATGCGCCCGTTTGCTGGGCAAACCGTGGGCAGTGGGTCTCATCAACGCCCTGCTCAGACGCTTCCAGCGTGAGCAGGAAAGTCTATTGAGCAAGCTGGACCTGGCCACCGACAGCTTCGCACACCCGGACTGGTTGCTCGAAGAAATACAGCAGGACTGGCCACAGCACTGGAAGGATATTGTTGCCGCCAACAATTGCCAGGCAGGATTATGGTTGCGTATTAACACGCAACGGGCTGATCAGGGGCAGTTACGCGAGGAGTTGCTGGCTGCGGGGTTTGAGCTTGAGAACCACCCCCATGCAGGGGATGCAATTCAACTCAACCCGGCGGTGCCGGTGAGCAAAATTCCGGGCTTTGCCAATGGTTGGCTGTCAGTACAGGATCCGGCTGCGCAACTGGCCAGGGATTTGCTAAAACCACAAACTCATGAACGCATCCTAGATGCATGTGCGGCACCCGGGGGGAAAACGGCCCATCTGCTGGAGAGCTGCCCCAAGCTTGATTTAACAGTTCTGGACAAACAAACTCACCGGGTCGTGCAGATCCGTGAAAATTTGCAGCGTCTGGGCTTGCAGGCTAACCCAATTATTGCCGATGCAGCCCAGCCAGAAGACTGGTGGAACGGAAAAAAGTTCGACAAGATCCTGCTGGATGCCCCCTGCAGTGCAACCGGTGTGATCCGCAGGCACCCGGAAATCAAGTGGTTGCGTAAGCCGGAGCAGGTAACTTCAGTGGTACAAGTGCAGGCACAACTGTTGAACTCATTGTGGCCGTTATTGACCGGCGGCGGTATCCTTGTCTATGTGACCTGTTCTATATTGGAACGTGAAAACAACCTGCAGATACAGCAATTTCTGGAACGGCACGCGGATGTAGAGGTGGAAGTTCCAGCCCTGGACTGGGGTATTTCCCAGGCCTGTGGCCGCCAGATTTTGCCCGGGGAAGCAAACATGGATGGATTCTTTTATGCGGTTTTGCGTAAGTCCGCTTAAGTTAAGGAGCCTCTGATTTATTCTGGACGAAGTAGATTGCGATTCAAAATGTTCAGATTCAAGGCGCGAATCGCAGGTAATTGCTAGTTATTGGCAAGATTTGCAACGCAGAAGGTGGGCATTTTGGATGCAAGATACAAGTTTATGAATAGATCAGAGGCTCCTTGACCATTAAGCGCTATAGCGGTTGGCTGTGCTTGCTGCTGTTGCTGACCGGTTGTGAAGGCCAGGCAGTTGATTACCGGTTTGCAATCAACAAGGTTTCAATCAGACCTGCAGACCAGTCGCTGAATCTGCGATTACAACAGGAACTGAGCCTGAGTCAGCAGGCACGCGAAGCATTGCGCCATGGCGTTAGCCTGACGATCAGGCTGGATATGGCGTTACGTCATGGGCAGCGTAGCATGGTGATCGAGCCCGCCACGCGGCTTTTTCAGATACGTTTTTTATCATTGAGTGAACGTTACCAATTACTGGAAATAGGTGCGGATAAGCTGCAGACATTTCCCCGTTTACGGCATGCATTGGCTGCTATTGGTGATGTGAACATCCAGCTCAGGACTACCCCACTGGTAGCGGGGCATTATGAGTTACGGGCCCGCATCCGTGTGGATAAAGGTCGCCTGCCCGCGCCCATGCAGATACCGGCCTGGCTCTCATCACAGTGGCAGCATGATTCGGAGTGGTCAGCATGGCCTTTCGAAATAAACGTTTAACCCGTACGCTGTTGTGGGTACTACCGGTGGCGGTAGCAAGCCTTGCGCTGCTTGCTTCGCTGGTGCTGGTTAGCAATGTTCAACAAGGTGCCAGCGGCCCAGGTCAAGGGTACGTATGGGTGCTGGTATTAACCATTCTGGCTCTATTGATCGTACTCGCTGCGATTGTGCACCGGGTGGTATCGCTGGGCAGGAAAGTGAAGGAGCACGTCCCCGGTGCGCTGCTATCAGCGCGATGGGTCAGAAATTTTTTACTGTTGTCCCTGCCACCCGTATTGATTGTTTACTTTTTTTCAGCCTTTTTCCTCACCCGCACAATTGATGGCTGGTTTGATGTTGGGGTCGAGGCCGCTTTGGCTGATTCATTGCAGTTGGGCCAGCAGTTTCTCGATAACCGAACCTTGGAAGTACGCAACCAGGTACGCCGTCTAGGGCGGGATATTGACAACCCAGCGGATAATCTGGAAGTGGTACGGCGTACCCTGCTTCAGCACGTAAGCACAGGCGGGCCGCTGGAGCTTTCAGTGCTCACAACTGACGGACGCCTAGTGGCCAGTGCCAACATCAATATGTCGGCTGACCTGCCGCAGAGGCCTGGAGATTACGCACTGTCACAGGCCTTGGAGCGTGGTGAGTATGCTGCTGTTGAACCGGTGGCTGAAGGTGTTTTGCATATCCGTGTGATTCAGCGTTTGCCTTCTGCTCTACCGGGTGGGCAGGGAACCCTGTTACAGGCTATTTATCCGGTGCCGGAGTCAGTTTCAGGCTTGGCAGGCAAAATTGAGCAGGAATATCATCGCTACCAAAATGTCAGTTTTTTGCGCACTGCCTTGAAGCAGAGTTTTATTTTGATTCTATCGCTGGTGTTATTGCTTACCGTGTTATTGGCCATACTTGCTGCGCTGAATGTTGCGGGCAGGATGGTCACCCCGATATCAAATCTGGCGCTGGCAACCCGCGAAGTTGCCGGTGGTGAGCTGACCCACGAAATCAAGGCCGGCGGCCGTGATGAGCTGGGTTTTCTGGTGCAGTCTTTTAACAAAATGACTGAAGCCCTGACCAGGGCAAGTCAAGCAGCTGAGCGCAGCCGGGTGCAATTGCAATCACAAGGCGAATACCTGGAAACCGTACTGGGTAGTCTCAGTGCCGGTGTTCTGACCCTGGACAGTGATCTCAGTGTTGTGACCGCCAATGCTGCCGCTGAGGAGATACTGGGCATGCCTGACGGGTTTTTCCCCGGTCATAACTTATCAGAACGGGCTGAAAAAGCGCCGTTGTTAGCCCCGCTTGCAGAGTTGATCAGCACGCAAATGGGGCGTGGTCCCACCGAATGGCAACGGGAGTTGCGGTTATTGACTGACGGCCAGACGCTGGTGTTGCTGGTGCGTGGTTCCCGGCTGGGCAGGCAGATTCATAAAGCCGGAGGTACAGTGGTTGTATTTGACGATGTCACAATCCTTAACCGGGCTCAACGGGAGGCAGCCTGGGCGGAAGTGGCCCGTAGGTTGGCACACGAAGTGAGAAACCCGCTGACCCCGATCCGGCTGGCAGCAGAGCGTTTGCGGATGAAACTGCAACCTAAGCTGGACAGCCATGATGGCAATCTACTGAATAAAGCGACCGCTACCATTGTGTCGCAGGTTGAGGCCTTGCGTGCCTTGGTCGATAGCTTTGGAGATTATGCAAGCGACCCGCAACTGGAACGCAAACCCTTACTTCTGGATGAACTGATTCGGGACGTTGTCGCTTTGTACCAATACGGTCAGGAACAGGTTCGGTTCCATCTTGACCTGAGCAACGGACCACCAGGCCTGACTGCCGATAGTGGGCAGATTCGACAGTTGTTGCACAACCTGATTTGTAATTCCAGCGAGGCGGTAGCGGAGGGGGAACCAGCGGAAGTTCATATCCGCACCCAGGTCATCACCAAAAACAGCCAAAAATGGTTGGAGCTGGGGGTCTTCGATCATGGCCCCGGATATCCGGAGGCCGTGCTGGAAAAATCCTTTGAACCGTATGTAACATTCAAGGCTAGGGGTAGCGGGCTGGGGCTGGCCATCTGTCGCAAGATTGTCATGGAGCACTCCGGGCGTATTTTGATTTCCAATCCGAAAACCGGCGGTGCCTGCACCATGATTAGCCTACCACTGGATACCCCCTAACATTTTAGCAGCTACCGCCAGCAGGAACACGGCGAACAGGCGTCTTGCAAATATGGGTGAGCTTCGGTGGATGGCTGCAACACCCAACGGGGCCCCCATGACACTGAACAGGGCCACCCCTGCCAGAGCCGGCAAATGCACGTAACCCAGGCTTGCGGCCATGGCATTGGTTTTGCCCAGGAAAACAAATCCCAGGGTGCCCGCCAATGCGATGGGGTAGCCGCAGGCCGCCGCGGTGGCAATCGCATTGCGGACCTGTTGCCGGTGCCACAGCAACCATGGCACCGTCATGCTGCCACCCCCGATTCCCAACAGGCTGGAGATCGAACCAATGCCGAAACCAATGAATGCGATCAAGGTAAAGCCCGGCAGTGGCCGGTTGCCTGTTTGAGTCGCACCGAGCAACAATTGCAAACCGACAATCAATGCAAATACACCAAATACGCCGCCCAGCGCAGCACTGCCAATCCGGCCCGCGATCAGGCTGCCGAATACAGCACCCAGTAACAAACCAGGTAACAGTCGTTTGACCAACGGCCACAAAATGGCTCCACGCCGGTGGTGAGTGAGCACTGAGCTCATCGAAGAAAACAGCATGCTGGCCAGAGAAGTCGCTACCGCCATTTGCACAGCGACACCGGCAATAGCCGGGTCACGGCTGAACAGCCAGCTCAGGGCGGGTACCAGGATCAGTCCGCCTCCAATACCTAAATAACCCGCGAGGAAGCCACCCGCCAGGCCGGTTAATGCATACTCAAGCCAGGGCATCTAAATTATCCACTGATTTTGCAGAATCAACTTGCCGCGAAGCTTGCGTTCTCATAAATTAGACCTGTCCATGAAGCATTTCTCACTCAATTTCACGCAGCTTAGCATTTTGCTCGCGATCAGTTGCGCAGTGTGCGCTCCAGTCGCCGCCACCAACAGCGGCGCAGGCTCTGCAATTGAGCAATTCAAACAGGCGTGGACAGCGGCTGGGCGCGGAGATCATGTCCGTTTTGGCCAGCTCAAACAAGATCTCGACGACTACCTGTTGTTTCCTTACCTGCAGTATGAAGATTATCGCCACCGGCGGGCAAGTGTGTCGGCAGGGGAAATGCTGGCTTTTCTTGCCAGTCATCAGGATTGGGCATTTACCACCGGCTTGCGTAATGCCTGGCTGGCATCGTTGGCTCGGGCAGGCCGCTGGTCAGATTTGGTAGCGCATGTCGGGGATGCCAAGGACACGGTGCTGAGATGTCAACGCGCCCATGGGCAAATTATCCTGTGGCAAACCGCTGATTTGCTGTCGGAGGCGCAAAGCCTGTGGACCATAGGTAAGTCTCAACCAAAAGCATGTGATCCGGTGTTTGCATGGCTTATTAAAAACAGCGGTATTTCATCCCGGCTTGCCTGGGAACGGGTTCGGCTGGCCATGGCTGCGGGGAATCCGCGTCTGACGTTCTACTTGGCACGTTTTATCCCCCACAACCAACGCCGTTGGCTGGAAAACTGGCAACGGCTGGACCGTGGTAGCTACGCCCGGCTGGAGCGCGCGCGCAGTTGGCCGGATAACGAAATTAACCGCATGATATCAGCAGTCTCCATACAACGATTGGCAGCTAAAGACCCAGCCATGGCGGCTGAAAAATTCAATGCCCTGGATGGTCATTTTCACTGGGGTGAGGTCCGCCGTGGTGAACTCTTGCACGCCATTGCCCTTAAATCAGCAGTGGCCCTAGATGCACAGACCACGGCACAGATGGAGCGTGTCCCTGTTGCATTGCGCGATTCCCAATTGCTGGGGTGGTGGGTTCGGTTTTTGCTTAGCAGGAAGGCCTGGGATGAGGTAGGCGCCGTTATTGCACAAATGCCGGATGATACCCGCACTGATGATCGCTGGCGTTACTGGCTGGCCCGGGCTGAGTCACAAGAGGGTAAGCACGCAGCGTCTTCCCTGCGGCTCGAGACCTTGGCACTGGAGGCTAACTACTTTGGTTTTCTGGCTGCCGATGAGCTTGGTCTACCGTACAACATCTGCACTTTGCATGCCGATGTTGATAGCCGCGATGTTGAGCGGCTTGCCGGACTTGACGGGTTCAAGCGAGCGCTGGAGCTCAGAAAAGCGGGGCTAGATGAGTGGGCTACCAGGGAATGGTCATTGACCATGGCTCGTCTTGGCACTACAGAAATAAAAACCGCAGCCGCGTTAGCTCAGCGGGAGAATTGGCATGACCGGGTGATCTTTGCGCTGGGTAACAGTGGCGATCTGCGCATTTATAGCTGGCGTTTTCCACTGCTGTGGATGGCAGAGATCAAACACGAAGCCGCGGGCAATCAACTCGACCCGGCCTGGGTTTATGGCACCATTCGATCTGAAAGCGCTATGCAGGTGAGCGCGCGTTCTACGGCTAACGCGTTGGGTTTGATGCAGATCATGCCGACCACCGGCAAGCAGGTTGCAAAAAAACATGGCCTGAAGTGGAGCGGCAGCGCCGGACTAAAAACGGTGGCCGGTAACCTTTCTCTGGGTACGGCCTACATGAACGATCTCATGCAGACCTATCAACATAACCCGGTGTTAGTATCGGGTGCCTATAATGCCGGCCCCAGGAGGGTGCAGCACTGGCTGAAGAATCGCCCTGTCGGTGAAGCAACTATTTGGGTTGAGACACTGCCATTTCTTGAGACCCGGGACTACATTCCCCGTGTTTTGGCATTTACAACCCTATACGATTGGCGCATGGGTGGCACGGTGCAGCGTATATCTGCCAGAATGCCACATATCGAATCCGGTAAGATACGCTTTGATGGTACCGCCAAAGTGGTTTGCCGCGGGCAGGCTGAGGAGCAGAATTAAAATGCGAATT
>CAYZLS010000009.1:8847-16402 GCA_964479355.1 uncultured Wenzhouxiangellaceae bacterium
GGTCGGCGCGAGTGGCTTTTTTGGCCGCTACCTGTTGCAGGCATTGGTTAATGAACAGCACCATTGCGTGGTGCTGACACGCGCTGCGGAACGTCAGGGCGCCATGATCCTGTTGCCGGGTGTAGAACTGGCGCAGGCAGATGTATATGACGTAAATGCATTGGCACAACAATTTGCCGGCGCTGACGCGGTGATTAGCATGGCAGGTGTGCTGAATGCCGGTGGCCGTGCCGGGCGGGGCTTTAACAAGGTCCATGTGGAACTGGTGGATACCATCATCCAGGCCTGTGGCCAGGCGGGTGTAAGCCGGTTGCTGCACGTTAGCGCCTTACAGGCCGTAGAGGGCACCAGTCATTACTTGCGCAGCAAGGGTGAGGCCGAGGCGTTACTAAACGCAGCCGAGGGCTTGCACGTCACTATCTTTCAGCCATCGGTCATGTTTGGCCCGGGTGATGGCTTTTTTAACCGATTCGCCCTGATGTTACGCTTGACGCCGGTATTGCCGCTAGCTTGCCCCACAGCCCGTTTACAGCCTGTTTATGCAGTTGATGTGGCAATGGCAATGGCGGCCTCGCTGGAGGATCCGATGACCTGGGGAAAAAGTTTTGCACTGGCAGGCCCACAAAGCTTCACACTCAAGGCCCTGGTGAAATGGACGGCCGAGCAACTGGGTCAGCGACGAATTATTGTCGGTTTGCCCGCACCGCTGTCTGCAATAATGGCCTTGCTCATGGGGCTGGTTCCGGGTAAGCCATTTTCTTGGGACAACTACCAGTCTTTACAGACAGACAGTACTACCGAAAAAAATGGCTTTGCCTATTTCGGCATTGAACCATGTGCGATTGACACGGTGGTGCCCGATTACCTGACCGGCTCAATCCACCAGCGACGCTTACAGTCCTTCCGGCAGCGTTCCCGTCGTTGATGGGAAAAAACCAACCAATTATGCCGGCTAGGTCCAGCACCTATCTGGTTGGTGGAGCGGTAAGAGACACCCTGCTGGGCCTGAAACCAAAAGAGCGCGACTGGGTCGTGGTGGGGGCCACGGCAGAGGCAATGCTGGCCAGTAATTTTAAACAGGTGGGAGCGGCATTTCCGATTTTTCTGCACCCTGAAAATGGTGAGGAATATGCGCTGGCCCGCACGGAAAAGAAGCAAGGTCACGGCTATCATGGCTTTGCGGTCGACTTTCACCCCGGTGTGACCCTGGCAGAAGACCTGCAGCGTCGTGACCTGACGATTAATGCCATTGCAAAGAATGAGGATGGTCAACTGATAGACCCGTTTGACGGCCAGCAGGACCTCGAGAATAAAGTCCTGCGGCATGTTTCCGAAGCATTTGTAGAAGACCCGTTAAGGGTATTACGGGTGGCGCGGTTTGCCGCCCGTTTTGCGCATCTGGGCTTTCGTGTGCATCAATCAACTCTGTCGTTGATGCAGGAGATTGTCCGGTCCGGTGAGCTTCAGCAATTGGTGGCTGAACGAGTCTGGCGTGAAATTGAATCCGCCATGCAGACCCAAACACCGTCTGAATTTGTCAGCGTGTTGCGTTTGTGCGGGGCGCTGGAAGATTTGCTACCGGAAATTAATGCACTGTTTGGCGTGCCACAGCCAGAAAAATACCATCCCGAAATAGATACCGGCATCCACTTGTTGATGGCGTTGGACCAGGCTGCTGCGTGCAATGGTTCTGCCGTTGTGGTCTTTGCCGTGTTAATGCATGACCTGGGTAAAGGCATTACACCCCCGTCGGAGTGGCCCTCACATAAAGGCCATGAGGCGACCGGTGTGCCATTGGTGGATGCCTTTTGCCGGCGTTTTCGGGTGCCCAATGCGTGCCACGATCTGGCCCGCAAAGTATGTGCACAGCATCTTGTTTGTCATCGCATTCTGACAACCAAGCCCGCGACCGTCATGCGTTTGCTGGAGAACCTGGATGTTTTTCGTCAGCCGGATGTATTGCCGGATTTTGTCGCCGCCTGTGAGGCGGACTCCCGTGGCCGCAAGGGTCTGGAGTACTGCAGTTATCCGCAAAGTGAGTTTTTGCAGCAAGCCTTTAAGGCAGCAGCCCAAATCCAGGCCCGGGATCTTGACCTGACAGGTCTCAGCGGCCCGCAGGTGGGTGAGCGATTGCGTCAAGCACGCATCCAGGTCATCGCAGAGCTCAGTAGCCAGGGTTGACACTACACATCATCTGGGCAGTTTTATCGGATAGGCCCCTAGAGCTATCGGGCGGCTTACACAGTCATCGTACTCTGAAGCGCTGTTACAGGAGATGCTCAGGTCACGTGCTTTGAACGGCACGACTGTGGGCCATCCATGGGCAATCATCTCTACCCGGACCAGCATTTATATGGTGTTAGACGGGCAACTGATCAATGCTTTGTTGAGTAAAGTGTTTAATATATAGCGTGGTTTTTCAGTTGGACTGAAATACGAACTCACTATTGCCTTTCTACTTAGTGCATGCGGGCTTGCCCATTTTCAAAACGCGTAGATAGTCGTCACCAACGAGATGTCACCTAGAGAACTTAGTTGAAAACTGCTTGTTCAATTCTGCGTTGTTCTCTTGGTGTTCAAGTTGCTAATTTGCTAGTAGTAGCCGCCGTTTTTTTCAAGCAGATCAAGAAAGCTCATATTTTCCTCATCGTGATGTGGATCACACTTCAAATTTTTGCTGTGCCGACTTCGGCCTGGGTTGACGCGACCTACAGTGGGTCTTGGTTCAACGCCACGCAATCAGGTCATGGTTTTTTTGTGCAAGTGTTGGGCAATGGAGTAGTAGTGGCGTGGTTTGTCTTTGATAATAATGGTAATCCTCAATGGTTGGCTGGCGTTGGGCCGATTACTGGAAAAGGCTTCAAGATAAGCACTGTATTTGTCGAAGGAGGTCAGTTCCCACCTAACTTCGACGCGTCACAGGCCGAAACCGAGGTCTGGGGTGACATCAGCTTCGAATTTTCGGATTGTGACAATGCGATAGTTAGCTGGAATCCAAAGGTACCTGGTTTCAACCCAGGGTCGTTGGCATTGACACGTCTCAGTTCGGTTGACGGGCTGGATTGTCATAAACCAGTGTCCAGCCTAAAGGATTTGGCAGAGCTGGTTCAGGCCGTCATTGATTTTCGCCGCAACACCGGGGGCGATTCCAGACTTGCGGAGCCGCTGGGAGTGGCATTATTGCTTGGGCCGTTGCAAGAATTTAATACCGCAGAACGGTTATTCGCGATTGGTGGTCGTCATACATTTTCATCTGGCCTGATTAATTGAGTTCAATTCGGTGACCAAACGAATGGTACATCGGTCGATATGCTCAGCGGTCGAAAGCCCAACCATTTTGGCGAAGTTGTCAGTATGGTGCTCACGCAATCCGATATTCGTGTTCAGCATTCAACCAAGTTCTTTACCCTGATCGTAGACGATTCAATCGAAACCTTCACCCCGGAGATTGTAGTCGAAGATCCGACCCGGATAATGTTCTTGGATGGACGTGACCCGGTGTTGGAACGTATCCTGCAGTGATTTATGTTGGGAAGTGATTATAACCGGTAGCGCAAGTCAGCCAGCATAAACCCATCTAATTCCTCGCAAAAACCTTCGTCAAGACCCCGGCTCAGAGCCATCACCTGGAAACGCTCACCCATTTCACCCGGCAGGGTCAGCCTGCGTACTTGGCCGTTCATCAGGACTTGTTCTTTCTCTGTCAGTGACTGGAAGCCGGCAATAATGTCTTCCAGTCTATTGGCCAGTAAAAACATCGCTTGGCTGGTATAACCGCTGACCTCAAGACCACAGTGATCAGCCGCTTCGGCCAGTGCGGTGAAGTCCGCTGATGCGCTGATATCGGTTAAGCCTGGCCACAAAAACGGATCACCATGGGCACGTTGCTGGTAATGGCATATGAATGTGCCGTCGCGGCGTTGCGGCAGGTAGTACTCACGGCGTGGATAGCCGTAGTCGATAAACAAGGCCAGGCCGGTGCTCAGGCTTTCGGTGACGGTGTGGAGCCAGGTCGGCAGATGGGGATTGATTTCTGAGCAATACCCCGTTGCCAACGCTTGTCCGGGTTGTGTTATTGCGGTCTGTATGCGCTCCGCCAGAGCGGTTTCACACACGCCTTTGTGCCAGCCAAAACCTGTTTCATCGTGGGCGACGCATAACCGGCTGATGCCATCTGGCTCTACGCAAAACCGTTCCACCGCCAGCGCATCTATCACCTCATTGGTCAGGACAACACCTTGCCAGCCAGCGGTGGGTGGCGTATCCAGCCAACTGATTTTATCCATCCACTGGGGCACGACCGCCGCCAAGGTTTCTTGTTGTACCTGCCGCAGGTGGGCGCTGCGCTCCAGTATGCGGTAGCGTGCCGGCGGGTGATGATCCTGCAAGGCTGTGAGCAGGTCGGCTGCCAGCACACCGTTGCCGGCACCGATTTCAAGAATTTCATAGCTGCCCAGATGTGAGCCGACCTGGCTTAGCTGGTTTGCCAGACAACGGGCAAATACATTGCCTAGCTGCGGTGCGGTTACAAAATCGCCGCCGTCACCTATTTTCCTCAAGCCGGCGCTGTAATAGCCTAGGCCGGGTTCATACAGGGCCATTTCCATGTAATCAGCAAACGGAATTGGGCCTTTGCGGGCGATTTTTGCAGCGATTATCTGGGTTAGTTCATGACTCAATTGCTTGAGCTTCTCAGGGGGTTCGGGCAGGATGGTGCGAGTCGTTGAGGAACACATAGGCAGGTAGTTTCAGTGAGCGCAACAGTAAAGTCCAGCCCAGACCCCGGTGTAGGAGTCAGTTAAGTCATGGGAGCCGATTACGTACTCATCACCGGAGCCGCACGTCGGATTGGCGCCAGCATTGCTGCCACTTTACACCAACGTGGCTGCAAGCTGATTCTGCATTATTATCACAGCGATGCAGCGGTTAAAGAACTGGCTGCGGATTTCAACCAGCAGCGCCCAGACAGCGCATTCACAATTTCGGCGGACCTTGCTGACGCCAAGGCAACTGAATGCTTGGTCGCAACCGCCAGAACCCACAGTCCCCGCTTGCGCTTGTTGGTCAATAATGCTGCACGGTTTTTTCCCACCACGGTTGGCACGACCACAGCGCAGCAATGGGATGAACTCATGGACAGCAACCTCCGTGGCCCCTATTTTCTGACCCAGGCCTTGCTACCTGAACTGACTGCCGCCGGCGGCAGTGTGGTTAACCTGCTGGATGTATATGCGCTGCGGCCTATGCAAAACCATGCGGTGTATTGCATGGCCAAAGCGGGCTTGCTAATGATGACCCAGGCCTTGGCACGAGACCTCGGACCGCAAATACGTGTCAATGGGGTAGCCCCCGGTGCCATCTTGTGGCCTGAGAATGGTCAGCCAAGCGAAATGCAGGCAAATATTCTTGAGAAAATTGTATTGGGCAGGGCTGGTGAGCCGCAGGATATTGCCTCAGCGGTTGCGTATCTTGGTCTTGATGCGCCTTATATCACTGGCCAGGTGTTGGCGGTCGACGGTGGCCGCAGTCTAAATATCTAATCGTTGCAAGCCGCTGCCGTCCAGTCCGGAGGACGCCCAGATTACCTCCATGGTGCGTCGCTGCTGGGGGTGGATGAGGTTGGGGTCCAGGTCAGCCAGTGGCTTGAGCACATGGGCAAATTTGAGTATTTCGGCACGGGGAATTTCCAGTACCGGCGAGCGCAGAATCAAATCATCGTATAGCAGGATATCGATATCCAGTGAGCGGTCGGAAAATTTAGGCACGTCGCGTTTTCGGCCATAACAATCTTCGAGATCACGCAGGTACTGGCGCAGCTCGAGTGGGCTCATGGGTGTATCAATACGGGCCACGAGGTTGATGAAATCATCACCGTCAAAGCCAATAGCCTTGCTTCGATAGGCGGGTGAATAAGCGACCTTGCCAAACTTTTGGTCGAGCTCTTTATGGGCTGCACGGATATGGGTTTGTGTATTGATGTTGGAACCAATTCCCAGCCAGGCAGTACTCATTGGGGTGTGTCGCCGCGTTCAATAATGACACCAACGGCGCTGGAATCGCGTACTGCGCCTGGTTTGCTCAGTTTCAGGCGCAACCAACCTACCGGGAATTCAGCCAGCACAATGGCTGCGCAATGCTCAGCCAGCGCTTCTACGAGTTGAAACTCACTGGCCTCTACGAACTGAATCAGGCGTTTTGCAACTGCCTTGTAGTCCAGCGTATCGGCGATGTTATCGCTAGCCGCTGCCTTGTTGATGGAAAATGCCATTTGCAGATCAAGGCTGATGGTCTGGGTAATCTCACGTTCCCAGTCGAACACACCGATGATCGTCTGGATACGCAAATCTTCAATAAATACTTTGTCCATACTTATTTCCTGTGCGCGCTTGCGCCGTGCTACATTGACGGCAATTGATCTAATGGCCAGCGGGCGAAAGCCTGCAGGCTCAAACCGCTATGCTGGCCGGCCAACAGCCGCTGGCAACCGGCAAAAGCGATCATAGCGCCATTGTCGGTACAAAACTCAAGTCTCGGATAGGCAACTTGCCACCCGTATTTTTTGCCCGCCTGGCGTAAACCCTGCCGCAAAGCCTGGTTGGCACCCACTCCACCGGCTACCACCAGTTGTTGCGCGCGGGTTTGTTGCATTGCCCGCCGGCACTTGATCGTGAGGGTATCGATCACGGCGAGCTCAAAGCCAGCCGCAACATCCGCCCGGGTGGATGCTGTTTTGTCACTTGCGAGCCAAAGATTACGGGTATGGGTTTTCAGACCACTGAAGCTGAACTCCAGCCCAGGCCGATCGGTCATCGGGCGTGGGAAGCGGAATCTCTCTGTATCACCCTGCTCAGCCAATTTTGCCAGTGCCGGGCCGCCGGGATAACCCAGTCCCAGCAGTTTGGCTGTTTTATCAAAGGCCTCACCGGCGGCATCATCCAGGGTTTCACCCAGGATGCAGTAGTCACCGATTTCGCGCACTTCCACCAACAGTGTATGGCCACCAGATACCAGCAATGCTACGAAGGGTGCAACCGGTGAATCTGCCTCGAGCATGGGTGCGAGCAGATGGCCTTCCATGTGGTGTACCGCAATAGCGGGGCACCCAAGTGCCAGGGCAATGCTGCGGCCGACGGCAGTGCCAACCAGCAGGGCGCCGATCAGACCCGGACCTGTGGTGTAGGCAACGCCATCGATAGCAGAGCGATCCAGCCCGGCTGATGAGAGGCATTGATTAATCAACGGCAATAGCTTGCGCACATGATCCCGGGACGCGATTTCGGGTACCACGCCGCCATATTCAGCATGGATTTCAACCTGGCTGTAGAGCTGGTGCGCGAGCAAACCGTGCACGCTGTCATACAACGCGACACCGGTTTCATCACAGGATGTTTCAAGACCCAATACGAGCATGGTTTTTTCGGTAGAATGTGGTGAGTGTCCATTGTCACACAACTGGCCCCTTGCGGTAACATGTTGAGCGGGTTTAACAACGGGATCAGGTCACTACTGTCCGGTTAAATGATTAATGATTTGCCAAAAAACCATGTCAGTCAAT
>CAYZLS010000010.1:0-14715 GCA_964479355.1 uncultured Wenzhouxiangellaceae bacterium
CAAGTACCACATCCTCGACCTCCTCCGGATCGAGCCGGGCGCGGGCAACGGCATGGCGAATTACATGGGCTCCAAGGGTGTGTCCATTGGTGTCATTGAAAGCGCCCCGGTAGGCTTTACCGATTGGGGTGCGTGCAGTGGACACGATGACTGCGTTTTTCAAACCTGTTCTCCAAATGGACTAGTCTTTACTGGTTTTGCGATTAAATGTTTCAAGCATGATTTCCGCCTCGTCCATGCCCGTTTTGGGCAGATGGAACCCGTCGGTATCCATAATCGTTCCCATGTTGGCCGCCAGTTCTTCAGGCGAGACCGGATCTCTGCCGCCATACCAACCCGGGGCCAGCCCAAGGAACACCCGGGCAAATCGACCTCCGCCAACAGAAAAAACTTCGCTGGTGAAGTCACATTGAGAAGAACAAAGATAGGCAATCAAAGGCGCCACATGGGCGGGGTCCAACAGGTCACTCAAAGGTCCGAAGAGTTCCTCAGTCATCCGGGTGCGCGCTGTGGGGGCCAGGCAGTTTACGTGAATGCCGTAACGTGCCCCTTCAATACTCAAGACCCGCATTAACCCGAGCAAGCCGGTTTTGGCCGCTCCATAGTTCGCCTGGCCGAAGTTTCCGAACAGACCCGATGCAGATGACGTGAACACAATGCGGCCGTAGCCCTGTTCCTTCATCACCCCGAAAGCGGGTTGGCCCACGAGAAAAGCAGCTTTCAGGTGCACGTCGAAGACATCCTCGACATCCTCCGGCGTGAGCTTTAAAAAACTTTTGTCTCGCAGGAAACCGGCGTTATGGACCAGTGCATCGAGCCGCCCGAAGGCCTGCAATGCAGTTGAGACGATGGCTTTACCTCCCTGGGTTGTCGCCACGCTGTCATAACTGGCCACGGCCTTGCCGCCGGCCGCTTTGATCTCACTCACTACTTTGTCTGCAGGTCCTTGACCATCACCCACACCATGGACATTAACGCCCAGATCGTTGACCACGACACTGGCTCCGCGAGCCCCCAGCAGATGCGCGTAGGCGCGTCCGAGCCCGCCTCCCGCGCCGGTGACGACGACGACCTGATTATCAAACCGAATGGTTCCCCTGTTATTCATTGTTTTTCATGGTGATTGCGGCAATTCACGTAACAGACCGCTAGCATTCCAGTGTTGTTGTTAGCCGCTCCACCGCCTCGATATATTCTTCCATTATCTGCATAACAACCTGTCGTACCGAGAGCTCGTTTTGAAGCTGGCCTATCACCTGCCCAGCCGGATAAGAAGCCATGTGTTCATCCGCGATACGCTCGATTCTGGCATTGGCTTCATTGACCAACAAATACTGCAGGGGGTAAGGCAAAGGCTTTGGAGCATCCTGAAGGGCCCATGCGTCGGTAAAACCACTTTTCAAAAATCGTGATGGCTTACCGCTCATACAGCGGGTTTTTACCGTATCTTTCGATGTGGCACCGATCACTTTACGTCGCTGAACCGGCGTCAGCTCACTCTCAATGGTTGGTAACCATATGGACCCCGTCCAAACCCCTTGAGCTCCAAGCGCAATTGCAGCTGCGATTTGGCCACCGGATCCAATGCCGCCGGCTGCCAACACGGGCATTGGTGATACTTCCTTGACAATCTGAGGGGTCAAAACCAATGTGGATACATCACCGGCGTGTCCCGCCGCTTCACCGCCTACTGCAATTACAAAATCACAACCTGCTTTCTTGTGTTTCGCTGCGTGCTTCGCTTCACCCGCCATTGCGGCGACAATTAGATCGTGATTCCTGCACAGCTCCATCACGGCAGGTGTTGGCGTGCCGAGCGCATTAACATAGAGGGTGATCTTTTCGTGATTGGCCAAAGTACTACAAAGCAGGTTGTAAGGCCGGTCACCAATAGTTGCGCCATCTTCAGCTCTTGAGAAATGCCCTTGATAATCCGACGGTAGTTCCGGAATATCGGCTTTCTCCAACAAGTCCTCCACAAATTCCTGGTGCCCTTGAGGGATCATCGCTTTAAGCTTTTCGACGTCGTTTTCCTCGACTCGGCTCGCCGGCATAATAAAATCGATGCCATAGTTATAATCGCCTATATTCCGATCAATCCACACTAACTCTTCTTCCAGCCGCTCGGGCGTAAAAGCCGCCGCACCCAGAACACCGAAGCCACCACTTTTCGACACTTCCACCACAACATCACGGCAATGGCTGAACGCAAAAAGCGGAATATCAATCCCTAACATGTCACAAATCGGAGTTCTCATAATGACACCGCCATGTATTCAATTTTGCCTGCCATCAAAAGATTCCTTCGGTATTTGTTCAGGTAGATCGCTTGGTTATTTTCAGCATGGTTCATCCACGACTGCACTCTGATGTTTTCCTGTTGCAATCGGGTATTGATTTCGCAATGATATACGACATTCAGTCAACGTTTTCTTTTTCCGAGCACGGTCCGGCGCACCCTGATACCGTGGTCTTCTCTGTTCCAAGTATCCGCAGTAACACCGTCTTCGCGCAACACGGTTTTGAGAATTTTCTGTGTTGGCGTCTTGGGCAAATCCGTCATTACACGTATGTAACTGGGTAGCATGAAGTGAGCCATCCGTGTTTCGAGAAACCGAAATAATTCCTCCGGATCTACGCTTTTGCCAGAAACCGGGGACACGACAATCATGACTTCGTCTTCTGAAAACTCACTCGGCACTGGAATCGCGGCTACATCTGCTACATTTGGGTGGCCCGAGACTTCTGACTCCACCTCAAACGAAGAAATATTTTCGCCACGACGTCGAATTGAGTCCTTGATTCGGTCGATGAAAAAGAAATTGTTGTCCTTGTCATAACGAAAAGCATCGCCGGTGTGAAACCAACCGTTGCGCCAGGCCAGTGCCGTTGCCTCAAAATTCTTGTAGTAACCGCTATTCAGCGCCCATGGTCGATCAGTCCGGACGATCAACTCGCCAACTTCGCCTACAGGAACAATTTGGTCGTGCTCATCGACTACTCTCACTTCGATTCCCGGTCTCGGTTTACCGCAAGTACCCAGCGCACCCGGGTTGACCCCGGACATAAGTGGTGTATTGGTCTCGGTCATGTTGAATGCCGTGCGCATCTCCAGTCCATGGCGGCGGCCAAGAGCGGCGGCGTCTTCATTCCAAGGCACCGTCATGAGATGGCGAAGCGGGTGATTCATATCATCTGGCGATGGTGGTTGTTTCAAAAGAAATGGTGTCATCGCGCCTATGAGAAAAGCCGTAGTAATCTCATATCGACGTATGACCGGCCAAAACCTGTCCGAACTAAATCCATCGACGATGACGCATGAGCACCCGATAGTGGCCGCCATGGCCACCAATACAGTGCCGCCAACATGGAAGAGTGGCAGATTGACTAATATACGATCGTCTTCACTGAGGTAGTCGTGGGCAGAACCGGTCGTATACGTTTGAATATATGAAGATAATACTGCCTTTGACGGGCCGGTGGTGCCGGAGGTGAAGATAATGTACATCGTGTCCCAAGGATGACCTCGCGCCTCGATATCAAGCTCCTTGTTCGCGTCGTCATATGACCCGAAGAGTCGTGTTTCGTCGTGGCTGGTGATGCGATCAAGTTCGCATTTGCCACCGGTCACTACTACGTCACTCAGTGTTGAGCCAGGATCAATCTTATTGAGGCCTGCGGCAAGATCAGCGTGGCATATCATGAGTTTCGCGTCGGACAACTGAATCAGGTTTTGAAGGAGTTTGCCTTTGTAGGCGGTGTTCATTGGCACATATACGGCCCCAATATAGTTCAGGGCGAACCAAGTCAGAATCGCTTCGGGGTTATTGGGTTGCCAGGATAGCACGTGATCGCCCGCATCCACGCCCATGGTCTTTAGTTCTGCCGCAGTCTGGCGAGTTCGCCCCAATAACTCCGCCCACGTCCATTGCGGGCCATTCTCGAAAATGAGCGCTATGTCATCCGGCTTCTCGTGTGCCCATCTCTCAATCAACGGACCCAACACGCAAGCATCTCGCGGTGGGATGCAAGGCCCCGAAACCATCAACAGACCCCGGTGCCCAGTACTACCTTCAGAGTGTCGACCATACCGGGGTCACCTCGTTACGGCCATCGTCGAGAAATTCGATTCTCAGTTTCTGGCCAAAGAGAATGTTGGTCGCATCTTTGCCGATGACCCGTAAGCTGAGTGACGGGCCTTCCTGTAGCTCTACTTGCGCGACAGCGTAGGGTAATTCACTCTTGAATCCGGGTTGGGTGCTTAGGTGGACGATTGAAAAGCTACGCACTTTTCCAAGCCCGGCGCTCGGACGCCATTCAGTTGGAGAAAAGCAGCAAGGGCAATAATGGTGCCCGCAAACATTGTATCGCCCACAATTGCTGCAATACTGGATCATTAACTGACCGCGTTTCGCGCCGTCGAAAAAGGCAGCTGTTCCCTCTGTCCTGATCGCGCTCGGTTTACTTTCAATTTGGCTCATAATCAGTTGTTCTTGTGTATACGCGATTAATTCGGCGTACTTAGAATTAAGCTCGCATGATATTGGAGAACGCCGCCGTTGCCACTGACCAGAGTAATGTCATGTTTGTCCACTTGCCTTTCTCCTGCCTGGCCGCGAGCCTGAATAATGCCTTCCGATACCGGTGTCATTCCCCACATGTAATATCCGGATAATTGGCCACCGCCCGTATTGGTAGGCAGATCGCCGTACGGACCCAGACGTCCGCCAGAGAACGCATCCCCACCTTCGCCCTTTTCGCAGAATCCGTAATCCTCCAGCGTAACCAGGGTGGTGTAGGTAAAGCAGTCGTAAATCTGCCGAATGTCGATGTCATTGATGCCAACACCGGCCATTTGCATTGCGATACGACCGGACATTTTCGCGCCGGTATTGACCTCTCGATCGTCTCGCGACCCAGGGTGTCCCTGGCCCCAGCCGATTATTTCTACGGGAGGCTGTTGCAAATCCCTCGCACGCTCAACACTGGTGACGATGACAGCAATACCGCCGTTTGAGACCAGGCAGCAGTCCAGCAAGCGCAACGGATCAGCGATCAGTCGTGAGTTCTGGTGATCTTCAACGGTAATCGGTTTACGTTGCTGCGCATGGGGATTCATCGTGGCCCAAGCGCGTGCGTCTACTGCAATATTTGCGAATTGTTCGCTGGTCGTGCCATATAGGTCCATGTGTTTATGCGCAGCCATCGCATAAACGGTAGCGGCATTTAGAATTCCGGAGGCACCGTTCAGACTCTCCATGCCACTAACCACACTGACAGAGTTGCCGTAAGCACCGCCCGCGCGAGCATTATCCTGGAGTGGTGCATCGGCGAACACGCACACAACCGCATCGGTCTGTCCGGTGGCGCATGTCATGGCAGCGTATTGCAGCATTGTCGCCGCAGTCGCACCGTACGAGTTCATCTCATTGACGAGCCGGAGATCGTTCAGTCCAAGAGAATCCTGTAATCTTATGCTCACAGCATCAGGCATATTCAGGTAAGAACATAGTCCGCCGCTGATCAGCAATCCGTCAATATCGCCCTTGTCGATTCCACAGTCCTCGATTGCGAGCGCAACAGCCTCAACTGCGAAATCTATCGCGCTGCGTCCGTAGACGCGCCCCATCTGTGTTATCCCCAGACCGGCGATTGCGGCGTGTGGTTGCTTAGTGTGATGTTGACTTCCAATCGACATTATCAGCAGTTTTTCCAGATTGGCTCACGGTGTTCCGCGAACGCGCGGGGGCCTTCCTTCGCGTCTTCGGTTAGCATAATTTGGTCTACGTAGTCCCGATTCATGGCTCGAGCTGTTGGTGGAAAATCCAGCGGTGCATCCAGTCCCCGATACAGTACCTCTTTACTCATAACCACAGCCTTGGGTGCGTTCGCTGCGACTTTCTCGGCAATGCACATAGCATGTTCGACAACCTGTTCGTGTGGGACAACCTCGTTAACCAACCCCCAGCGTGCTGCCTCTGCCGCGCTCATTGCTCCACCCTCAAGAATTGCGCGGGCAGCAATCTTTACAGGTACTTGTCGCGACAGACGCAAAATACCGCCGGCCCCTGCAATAAACCCCCGGGTTACCTCGGGCAACCCGAATGTAGCCTGTTCGGAGGCGACGACAATGTCCGCAGCAAGCGCAATTTCTGTGCCACCACCCAAAGCAAAGCCGTTGACCGCGGCAATGATCGGCTTATTAATGTAGTGGTCGCAAATACCTGCGAATCCCCACTTGCCAGTCTGCTCCTCCGAACCAAATTCACCCGCAGCGACAGCTTTTAGATCGGCTCCGGCGCAGAATGCTTTTTGACCAGCGCCGGTTATGATGACGACCCGAATCTCCGGCTCGTTGGCGACGTGTTCCAAGGCCGCACCAACCTCGGCGCACCCTTGGCTATTGACCGCATTGTGCACTTCTGGCCGATTGAAGGTGATGACGGCTATATGGTCAAGTCGTTCAAACAGAATGGTTTCAAAATCCATTGTCGCTCCCGCGATCAGTTATCAAAGAATTTGAATTTAATTCAATATTTCCACATTGTGAGAGGGAATGTCAAGTACTCGGTAATAAAGTCTACTGTGGACTTGCTTTAGAGGCTTTTGTTTTTAGAATTTCCGGCTGCGAAACATGAAAACTAACGCTGGTCACGATGTCAGAGATGCCCGACACTTTTCCCAAACCGTTGACACTAGCGAGCCATCAATAGGAAACGCTACCATTGCATCGGGCAAATAGGGCTGCCCATCCCGCCCGGCTGAATTGGAAACATCCCTTCGTTTTGAAATATTTCTTAATTTTTTAATTTTGATTAAATTAAATTAAATTAAATTAAAAATAATCTTGCAATTTATAAGAAATTGTGGTTTCGTATCCAGCTAAAGTATAGCGTGTTTTCAAGAGGGGAAAGTTTTCATCTGACCACTTCTATGGAATTTAACCAACGAAAGTTACTTCTGGGGACCTAAACAATGTTTGATCAATTTAAAAGAAGTTCGATTGCTTTGACCGCTGCCATTCTGTTTGTTTTCACCAGTGGATTCGGGTCAGCAGTGCTGGCCCAGGACGCGGCTGCGGCCAAACCTGCGGGTCTGCTCGAAGAAATTACGGTAACCGCCCAACGCAGGGAACAAACGGTTATGGACATTCCGAGTGCGGTGTCTGTGATATCTGGCGACGATATTCGAGAACAACTGATAACATCGAGCCATGATCTCGAAATCGCAGTCCCCGGACTGACCTTTCACGAGGTGTCGGGAACCAGCCAGGTAACATTGCGAGGTGTCGGGACTGGCTATGCCGGACCTGCTCTGGGTAACAGCGTAGCTTTGTACATGGATGACGCGTACATTTCCAACCAAGTTGGCGCAGTTGAAATGTTCTTCGACATGAACCGTGTTGAAGTGCTGAAAGGCCCGCAACCGACGCTCTATGGTCGAAATGCGACTGGTGGCGCCATTCAGTTCATCACCAACAAGCCGAGTCTCGATGCTCCAGCAGGCTATGTCGAGGTGGGTTATGGCGAGTTCCAGACAATAGAAATCGAGGGCATGTTGAACCAGCCTCTGAGCGATTCGGTTGCCCTCCGCGTAGCTGTACGATCCTGGAATCGTGGTGAGGGTCACGTTACAAATGTAAATAACGGCGAAAAAATTACAGGTGAAAATGATCATAAGCGAATTAGAGCCCAACTCCTTTTTCAGCCAAATGAAAAGCTCACGGCGATCGCCAAGTGGGAAGTCGGCAGAGACAGTGGAGATGAACCTCTCAGAAGACAAAATGCGACGGGCCAATTGTGTAGGTTTTGCGTAGACGGCGCAGGCGACGGGAACTCACTCGGTTGGTACGAAACTGACCAAACGCCACAAATCGCAGTCGATCAGGGTGTTGTTGACGCTTGGGGACACAACCCGCTTGGGGGCAATTCGCACCAACGCGAGCGATGGCTTGATGTTTATGCTCTCAACATAACCTACGCATTCACCGATACCATAATGCTAACCAGTACCACGCAATATAGAGAAGTCAGCCAAAACGGTGGTCAAGATCAGGACGCGAGCTACATAGGTTGGATGAGTGCGTTCGGTGCCAAAATACCCCAGCTTCCCGGCGGTGCATACACCGAGGGTCCCGACGGTATGGTTTATCAGTCACTTACTCAGGAATTGCGTATTACAACAGACTCAGACAGCCGCTTTAATTTTACAGCGGGCCTGGCCTTCTCGGATGACGACAACCAATTCACTTTCGGAGTTGGTGGTGATGCCTGGAATCCACTTGAAGCTGTAGCCCCGAACTATGACGACGTCAAGTCAGTTTCTGCATACCTAGAAGCCTATATCGACCTTACGGACGCCCTGACCATTACCGTTGGTGGTCGCTACACGGACGATGAAGTAACGCATGCCGTGCTGGGTGGATGCATGTGCGGAGTTGGAGCTCTCCTTGCAAACGTCTCGCAGACCGAAAAATTTAATAAATTTACACCGCGAATTGCGCTCAACTACCGGGCCGACTGGGGTTCTGCTTACGCAAGCTACAGCAATGGTTATAAGGCCGGAGGCTATAACAGTCCAAGTTTTGGCCTGCAACCCCGAGTCGAACCTGAAGAAATAGATGCATATGAAATTGGCGTCAAGTTGGCACCCATGGACAATATCCTCATCGATCTCTCCTATTTTCACTATGACTGGGAAAACCTCCAGATCGCCGTAATTGATACGGGGTCGCTCGGAATTTCACAGGAAAACGCAGCCGCGGCAGAGCTTGATGGTTTCGAGGCCGCAGTCCGGTGGGCAGCAAACGAGAATGTGTCGATGGGAGTGTCTTATACCCACCTCAGCGGGAAATACCTAAATTATAGCACCGCATCGTGTTTTATCCCTGCATGGACAGCTGCCGGCGCTGCCCCAGATACCAGAGGTTTAACGAGGTCAAACTGCGACTTTGACGGTCGTCAGTTGTCACAGACACCGGAGTCCGCATTATCGGCCGACATGTCTGTTGCGTTTCCCTTGGGTGACAACTGGAACGGCCGATTTAATGTGTTGGCCGCCTACTCGGATGCGTACGACATGATTCCCGGTGCCGGTGGTCCAGCCCAACTGACCTTTCAGCCGAAGTATACAATCGTCAACCTGAGCCTGGGTATAGAGAATTCATCGGGGCTGGCACTGCAACTTTACGTGGATAATGCCACTGATGAGGAGTACCTGTTCGAAAGCCAGACTACCGACTTTGGCGGCTACCAGAGCGTCCAGATGCCAAGAGTTATGGGTGTACGCGCGCGAAAGACCTGGTAAGTGGACAGATGTACGTGTCGCATCGGATGGGATACGTTTTATGGTAGAACTGACAAATGCCTGTAGATGCCATCACCTCCAGAGGTGATGGCATCTCTCAGGAGACCACCGCGAATACCAAGGGGAAAGCCCCAGGCCGCACCACACTGTGGTAGGCCAGAAAGACGAAATCGTCAGCGCCTGCAGAGCGTCACGCACCTAAGATAAGGATAAGGAAAGTGCCATGTGTAGGTTAGTTTTCTGCCTGGCTATCCTGTTCAGTGTTGAAACTACCCTGTCCCCTGTCCATGCTCAAGATAGCCCTTCTGCTCAAGGGGCACGAGGAAAGGGTTACTCGGAGCCCGCCGTCAGCAATATTCCCCGGCAGGCGTTCTTTGGTGATCTGCATCTCCATACTAATAATTCGGCAGATGCCTACGCCTTGGGTAATGTCAGTTTAACCCCTGCAGATGCCTACCGCTTCGCTCGAGATGGGGCGGTGATCGACCTGAATGGCGAAAATGTTCGCTTGCGTCGACCACTTGATTTTCTGGCCGTCGCTGACCACTCTGAGTACATTGGCGTTTTTGTCCGACTCCTGAATGAGGATCCGGCTCTTCTCGGAACCGAAACAGGGCAAAGCTGGACAAAACGCATGCAAAAGGAGGGCGTCAAACCGGTCATCTATGATGCCTTTGCTAATGTGGTCGGTTACAAGTCAGATGAGGAGGTGAGTGAGCGGCTGCCACCCTCAGTGTACAGATCGGTGTGGCAGGATGTGGTCGAGACCGCGGATCGTTATAACGATCCGGGTCGCTTTACCGCCTTTTCCGCTTACGAATGGACGAGTATGCCCGCTGGGTATACGCTGCATCGTGTCGTCCTGTTCAAGGATTCCGCAGACAAAGTCTTACGCACCGCACCGTATTCTACAGAAGACAGTGGTGATCCCGAAGATTTGTGGCGTGCTCTTGCAGCCTATGAGAAAGAGGTTGGAGGCGATGTCTTAGCGATTCCGCATAATGGCAATATCAGTAAGGGCATGATGTTTAGCCCGGTGACGCTGTCCGGGCAATCGTTCAGCAGAGAATATGCTGAGGAACGAGCAAAATGGGAACCCCTGTTCGAAGTCACCCAGGTCAAGGGCACTAGCGAGATTCATCCGTTTTTGGCACAAACAGACGAGTTTGCTAATTTCGAGCTGTGGGATGATAGCGGTGGTAAGTATTCGGCGGAGGCTCTTGAGATGCTGCGCTATGAATACGCGCGGACGGCGCTAGGGGTCGGTATTGAGATCGAGCAGAAACTCGGTGTCAATCCTTACAAGTTCGGATTAGTCGGCGGTTCCGATATGCACACCTCATTATCAACGACGGCGGAAGACAATTTCTTTGGCAAGTTTCCTGAATCGGCGCCGAGTGCGAGGCGATCGACGAGCCAGATGGCGGACACGCGCTGGGTCAATTGGCGACTGTCCGCCTCAGGCCTCACAGGGATCTGGGCGCACGAGAACACGCGGGAAGCACTATTCGACGCTATGGCCCGCAAGGAAGTCTACGCCACCACGGGCTCACGAATTGGTCTTCGCTTCTTTGGTGGTTGGAACTACAACGCGCAAGATGTTTCACGGCCAAACTATGCCGATATTGGCTACAGGAAGGGCGTGCCTATGGGCGGCCACCTTAACAATGGTCCAAAGAATAAGGCGCCATCCTTCCTGGTTGTCGCAACAAAGGATCCGGATGGAGCCAATCTGGATCGTATCCAGATTATCAAGGGCTGGCTTGATGCCGACGGCAAGAATAACGAAAAAATCTACAACGTCGCTTTATCGGGTGGTCGTGAGGTCGATCCCGAAACAGGCAAAGCCCCGCCCGTAGGCTCGACGGTGAGTGTAGAGGACGCGGCCTATACCAACAGCATCGGTGCAGTGCATTTGGCCACTACCTGGACGGATCCGGACTTCGATCCAGACCAGCGTGCTTTCTATTATGCACGTGTCATCGAGATTCCAGTACCGCGTTGGACCGCGTATGATGCCGCTTATTTCAATACTGAGAAAAACCCCGAAATACCGATGGTCATTCAGGACAGGGCCTTTACCTCGCCCATATGGTACACGCCAAACTAAGGTGCCGAGCGCTCTAACTCATTAAAACAGGCCACAATCAGGCACTCTTGGTGGCGCACAATCGGTGCATAACCTAGGGCAGTTTTTGGTGAAAACTAACAAAGGATAAATGATGACCGATTTAAATGATCTCAATGCCCGACTGCAACAACTTGAGGACATTGAAGAAATCAGACGACTGAAGTTCAAATATTGCAACCTGATTGACGCTATGGTTGATACGGCTAATCTGGCGGATGAATTGGGCGCGCTTTTCACCACCGATGGTGCATGGGAAGCTGGCGAACCATGGGGTAGCTTCGAAGGTCGAGAGGCGATTGTGGATTTTTTTCGTGCACATCAGGATGCCGTGCATTTTTCAGTTCATGCGCTGTCCAACGGAGAAATTGATGTAGCGGGTGACACAGCGCACGCGCGCTGGCGCATGATTGCTCCGGCGACTTTGGTGATGGAAGAGGGCCGTGTGGCCCACTGGATGTTTTGCGACTACACGGATGAATATCGAAAAGTCGACGGACGCTGGCTATTCAGCCGTGTCAAAGCGGACGTTACACGCAATGCAACGTACGCTGAAGGCTGGGATTGATGGACGGGATATTGCTACTCCATTCGGCTCTGGCACGTCGTGAGGCATTTGATAAGCTCTGATTGCGGCCGTCGAGACAGGGGTGGCCGTGTGTTCAACTATATAGGTGTGACCGAACAGTTTTCTAACCACAGCACCATTTGTACTTTCAGCCAGGGCATTGTCATTGGTCTGGCGTGAACGTGATTTGGTAAATTCAATGCGCAGTTTTTCCAATAATTTTGCACCGGTTTTATTGATGCATTCTGAGCCATTGTCCGAGTGAAAGCCCAGTACCTGGAAGGGGAAGTTTTCCAACAGTTGCTCCAAGGCAGGAATGAGGTAACGTTCGCTGATTTTCTCAACCGTGCAAACAACTTCGAACTGCGTCACCTCATCAATGGAATTGATATGGTAGACACCTTTGCGCTTATCCAAGTCGCCCTGATGTACTGTATTTATGCGGATATAGCCTGGTTTGCCATCCGGTCGCGGCTTGCGATGCTCGCCGATACTGGAAGGCTTGGATCGGGTTTTCTCGAAGTGGTGTCGTTGCCGGGTATAGGAGTTGGGTGGCAGCAAACCATAACAGGCTCGCACGATGCCCCAACCTGCAGTAACTGACCACCTCATCGGCCTGATCTGGTGCTGCGCCCACGCTCCGGAACAGTTCTTCCAGGTCCGCCGGGGCAAGCAGGCTGTCGTCTTGATCGTTGAACAAGTCACGGAAAAAAAGATGTCTTGCGCCCGGTATCCGGCCCCAGCGTTCAGCGCCATAATCAAACCCGGTGCCCGGTTTCACCCGTTCACCGTTGTATTCAGAGTGATATCTCGCATCGAGAATGACTTTGCCTTCCTTGCCCAGCATACCTCTTACCATGGCACTGCCTACACGGCTGGAGTCGTCGCGCTCTTCGCGTTGCGGCGAGTATACCCTCGGAATGATCTGCGGGACGTTGGTATCCAGAGCGCGTCCTTCAAGATTCCATTTCTTGATATGCCCGTCCAGTAAGCGCACATCCGGGTGACCGCAAAGAACTTTTGTGACCCAGTAACCGTAGATTGCGTACTGGTTACGGCCACTATAGAGCACCAGGGTTGTATTCTCGTCAATTCCTTTCTCCCCAAGGCGTCTGGATTTGGCCATACAAACAGCGCTGGGGCGCAGCGAGGAACTGGCCAGTAGTCCGACCCTGAGCCACTGGGAGAACCGGGCAAAAACTGGGTGGCAGACCGAGATCCCTGGTCTGCGCCTGGCCTCCCATGACATTGAGATGCGCGTCCACGTGTGATCCGCCCGCCATCTCAAAAAACCGCAGCATCGGGTAGTCTGCCTCGTTTTGACGAACACGGTAGGCATCGAAAGTTATTACTTCGGTCTGGGTTTGAAAGCGTATCACAGGTGCGCGGACCTGGAGCAGGTTGCGTGGATCACCTGACACGTGGTCTTCCGGCGTTTTTTCCGTAGGACCGCTTACATGTTTTGCCTTGTCACTGCCTGCGGAGATGAAATAACCATCATAAACGGACGATCCGTCCGGTAATACGGCGTTTGCGTGAAATGTATTGGCATAAGTCACCAGGTAATCGGCCGATTGGGAATAGCCCACCATGATGAGCCGATTTACATCGAAATTGGACAGTGGATTTGTGCTTGATTCAGGGGCTCTGAGTAGCAATCCGATTTGGGTGAGCAGGCCCCGGACCTACCCAAAATGGGGCATGGACAAGTCATGATAACGGCTGGTATTTCCACTCACCCTTTTTCCCGCTGCCCAACTCTCCCGCAAGAAATCTACAGTGAGTAGTTTGGCCGTCACACCCACCCAAACAGCACCCCGCCTGGTCATGTACTTATGGTTACTTTGCCAGATCGGGTCACCGGAAATTTGGAAAGAAGCCCGCTCAAACAGCTCAGCAAATCGATCCAGATCACCGTTGTCAACGGCGTAGCAATATTCATTCATCAAACGCAATATATCTTGTCTCGATTCGCCTATCTGTATAACAATCGATTATGACATCCGCAACGCGGCGTCCAGACGGATGGTCTCACCGTTGATATAGCTGTTGTTGACAATGTGTTTCGCCAATGCGGAAAATTCTTCAGGTGCGCCCAGCCTGGCTGGATTGGGAATGCTTTTGGCCAAAGACTCTTTGGCAGTCGGTGGCAGACCCTTTAGGATGGGTGTATCAAATACACCCGGGGCGATGGTGACAATGCGAATCCCGTAATAGGACAAATCACGGGCAATCGGCAGTGTGATACCGACCAGCCCGGCCTTGCTGGCGGCGTAGGCAACCTGACCTTTCTGACCCTCAAAAGCAGCAATGGACGACGTATTAATGACAACCCCTCGTTCACCATTTACATCGGGGTCATTGTCAGCCATTTTCTCAGCGACCTGGCTTAGAACACTGAACGTGCCCACCAGATTGATGTTGATGACATCTCTGAATAAATCCATGGGGAAACGACCCTTCCTGCCCAGCGTCTTGGTGGCACCGCCACCGCGACCTGCGCAATTGACACAGACGTGGATGGTCCCGAACCTGCTCATGACACCGTCAATCGCCGCACTGATGGCGTCATCGTCAGCAATATTGACCTGGCGAAAAACCACATCACCACCGAGACTGTCCGCAAGTGCCGCACCCTCCTCTTCATTGAGGTCGAAGATGGCCACTTTAGCACCCTCTTTTGCAAACGCTTCCACCGTCGCCCGGCCCAGAC
>CAYZLS010000010.1:14725-16323 GCA_964479355.1 uncultured Wenzhouxiangellaceae bacterium
TTGCAGTGCGCCAGTTGCAGTGCGCCGCGCCTCGGCCCAGACCGGAAGCTCCGCCAGTGACCACACACACTTTGTCTCTTAACTCCATAACCAAGTCCTTCACCAGTGCTTCCGATTTTTAGCTGTTGCTTGACCGAGGTCAGTCAACAGCCAGATTCGCAAAAACGGATTTGTCAAAACTGTTATAGTTTTTGAATTAGATATAAATTCTATGATAACGTATCTGATTACTTGCAAGCTAATATTTTTTGTCCAGTTAATGAATTTTTCAACCAACAATCCCTGGTGGAAAACGAACCAGAAGCCAATGAGTGAGGCCAGTGACTGAAGCCTACATTTTTGACCATGTTAGGACACCACGGGGTAAAGGACGCCCCGACGGAGCGTTGCATACCGCTTCACCCGTGGACCTCCTGGCACAGGTCTTGAGGGCGCTCAAAGACCGGAATGAGTTGGATACAGCCCTGGTAGAAGACGTGATTGCAGGATGTGGCTCACCCATTGGTGAACAGGGTAGTGCCATTGGCCGCAGTGCGGTACTGGCAGCGGACTACGCCTCGGTAGTACCCGGGCAACAGGTCCATCGCTATTGCTCATCCGGCCTGGAGGCCGTCAACCTGGCGGTGGCCAAGGTGATTTCCGGCCAGTGCGAACTGGTCATTGGTGGTGGTGTCGAGAGCATGTCACGTATACCCATTGGCTCGTCAGGGGGGGCCTGGTCATCTGACCCGTCGCTGGCTTACAAGATCTATTTTGTGCCGCAGGGTATCTCGGCCGATTTAATCGCAACCCTGAACGGCCATACCAGGAAGGATGTCGACACCTATGCAGCGGAAAGCCAGCGCCGGGCTGCAGCGGCCTGGCAGGATGGTTACTTTGATGCTTCGGTGATTCCCGTCGTCGACGAAATCAAGCTGCCGTTACTGAGGAAGGATGAAGCCATACGGCCGTCAACAACGGTGGAGTCGCTGGCAAAGTTGCCCGCCGTTTTCACCGGACTTGGTGAGATGGGGTTTGATCAACAGGCCATTCTGAAGTTTCCACAGTTGGGTCAGATCGAGCACATTCACACGGCCGGCAATTCCAGCGGTATTGTCGATGGGGCCGGCGGTGCCTTGATCGGCTCGGCTGAAATTGGAAAACGGCTTGGCTTGAAACCACGCGCCCGGATTCTGGCATGTGCGTCGGTGGGCACCGACCCCACCTTGATGCTGACCGGTCCCACACCCTCTGCCCGCATGGCACTGGACAAAGCCGGCATGCAGCGTTCTGACATAGATCTGTTTGAATTGAACGAGGCTTTCGCCTCGGTGGTATTGCTGTTCATGGAGGAAATGGACATTCCACATGAGCAGATCAACGTCAATGGGGGTGCAATCGCCATGGGTCACCCAATCGGTGCAACCGGGGTCATGATCCTCGGCACGGCACTGGATGAACTGGAAAGACGTGGTCTGGGTACCGCCCTGGTCAATCTTTGCGTGGGTGCCGGGATGGGTACCGCGACCATCATTGAGAGGCTTTGACATGAGTGAAACGATGCCCGGACAGACCGCCGAAAGCCAACCCGTTTACGAGACACTGCGTTATCGGCTGGC
>CAYZLS010000011.1:0-228 GCA_964479355.1 uncultured Wenzhouxiangellaceae bacterium
GTTGGCCATCACCACGGTGGTCACAGGTTTTCGCCCCGGCGGCAGTTCATCAATGACAGAAATATCCATACCGGCATAGGCCGTCATGGCCAGCGTGCGAGGAATTGGTGTTGCCGTCATGATTAACTGGTGCGCCTGCTGTCCTCCTGTACCGCCTTTTTCCAGTAAATCCATCCGTTGATGAACGCCGAATCGATGTTGCTCGTCAACAATAACCAGCCCCAACCG
>CAYZLS010000011.1:272-14896 GCA_964479355.1 uncultured Wenzhouxiangellaceae bacterium
AATTCAACGCCTTCCTGCATCAGGGCGTGGGTACCGATGACCACCTCTGCGCCTGCCTTTATTCTGCTAAGCGCCTCACGGCGTTTATGCCCGCTTACTTTTCCGCTGAGCCAGACTGGATTGATTCCCAGTGGCTTAAGCCATTGGCTGAATACCCGTAGATGCTGCTCGGCTAATAGTTCAGTCGGTGCAGTAATCGCGGTTTGGTAGCGGTTAGTTGCCGCTCTCAGCGTCGCCATTGCAGCTACCACGGTTTTACCTGAGCCGACATCACCATGCACCAGCCTCAACATTAGCTGGCTGCGTTGCAGGTCGGTAAGGATCTCCCTCGTCACCCGTTGTTGGGCAGTGGTCAGATCGAATGCAAGGTTTTGCAGAAAATCACCTTCCACTTTGGAACTGCTCGCCATTTGAGGCGCTTTACGGGTCCGCTGCTGGCTGTGCAGCTTTTGCATGCTCAGGTTGTGCGCGAGCAATTCTTCAAGGGCCAGACGTTTTTGTGTCGGGTGATCACGCAGGCTCAGGGCCGCCAGGTCGGCATTTGGTGGAGGACGGTGAATATAATCCATAGCTGCCGACAAAGATGGCAACTCCAGGGTGCATAGTAGGCTTGCGGGTAGTAGTTCTTCCAATTCCAATTCACCCCGGCGCAGCAATGCCAGTGCCTGGTCTGTCATTTTTATCCAGTTTTTCTGCCCTAGGCCTTCGGTAGTGGGATAAACAGGTGTTAAACGGTCTGCAATCGGTGGATTGTGTTCCTCGTTGAGCCGAGTATAGCTCGGGTGCACTATTTCCAGGCCGTGGAAGCCGGCCCGTACCTCCCCGAAACACCGCAACCGGGTGCCACTGGACAATTGCCGTTGCTGGAAGGCGCGAAAATGAAAAAACCGCAGTGTGATCCGCCCAGTGCCATCGAACAATACCACCACCAGCATGGAACGGCGGTCGCGGACGATGGCTGAATGCTCGACGCGCCCTTCGATCAACAATTGCTGTCCTGGTTTGCAACTGGCAATGGCGTGTATCTGCGTGCGATCTTCATACCGGTATGGCAGGTGAAATAACAGGTCGGTAATTTGCCTGATATCGAGGGCCTGAATTTTTTCAGCAAGCTTGGGGCCGACACCCTGCAGGTCTGTCAGCCGGTGTATAGGGCTAGTTTGTGTCAACGCGGGCTATGCTCCATTAAACGATGAGGATGGCGTCCATTTCAATTTCAGCCCCTTTGGGCAATGCTGCAACACCTACAGTAGCGCGAGCCGGAAAAGGGCTTGAGAAATATTGACTCATAATGGTGTTGACGTGCTGGAAATTTTCCATGTTGGTTAAAAAAACTGTCAGCTTGACTATATCAGCGAGCGAGCCGCCAGCGGCCTGGCACACGGCTGAAAGATTTTCGAATACCTGGCTGATTTGGGGCTCGATCCCGCCGCCAACCATTTCCATACTTCCAGGGTCAAGTGGGATCTGACCGGAAACAAAGACCATGCCATTATGTGCGATTGCCTGTGAATAGGTACCGATGGCCTGTGGTGCAGTATCTGTGTGAATAACCCGTTTGTTCATTTCGCTCGCTCCTTTCACTTGTTCGGGTCAGGCTATGACCCGGCTGACCTGTACGACATTGCGGTTGCGACGCAGTCGCCGCATGACACGCGCCATGTGGTCACGATCTTTAACGCTAATAATCAATAACAATGTGGCTATTTCAGGGTTGGTTACTGTTTGTTCGATTTTCTCAATATTGCTGCCGGCTTCGCCAATACTGGCTGAAATATTCGCCAGCACACCGGTAATGTTCTTAGCCATGATCAGTACAGCGACTTCAAACATGCCACGCCGGATAGCCGCCCAGGCCACATCGACGCAGCGGTCAGGGTGTTTGCGAAATTCATGTGCATTGCGGCAGTTGTTTCGATGCACAACTAGGCCTTTCCCAGCTGATACGTAACCCATAACGGAGTCGCCCGGCACGGGATGGCAGCAGGCGGAAAAAGTGACCGCGCTACCTTCAGAACCTGCAATGGAAAGCGCTTCGGTTGGGACGCCAGAATCAAGTGTGCTGATTTTTGGAGCCAGTTTGGCCGCCACAATATTAGCCAGTACGTTGCCCATGGCCAAATCGGTCAGCAGGTCCTCCTGGCGTTCAAAATGATTGTCTTGCAAGTACTGGTTCATGCGTTTTTGTGGCACCTCCTCAACGTTCGAGCCACGGGTATTTAAGGCAGCTTCCAGCAGGCGCAATCCCAGCGCCACGGTGTCAGCCTGCTCAAGGCTTTTAATGTAATGACGGATGGCGGTTCGGGCCTTGGCTGTGGTTACAAACTCCAGCCACTCTGGAATCGGGTGTACAGTATCTTTGGTGATGACTTTTACTGTCTGGCCGTTGGTAAGTCGTGTCGACAGCGGAACTTCAAGTTTATCAATCAGGATGCTGGCGGCATGGTTGCCGACGCCTGTGTGGATGGAATAGGCAAAATCCAGGGCGGTGGCACTGCGTCGCAGATCAATAATCTTGCCTTTAGGTGTGAATACAAAGATCTGATCCGGAAACAAGTCTGACTTTGCGCCATCAAGAAATTCCATCGAATCGCTGCTGTGACGTTGCACTTCAACCAGTTGCATCAGCCATTCCCTGGCGCGCACCTGGGCGGAGCTGGATGTGGTTTCGCCACTCTTATACTGCCAATGGGACGCAGCGCCTTTTTCAGCCATGATATCCATTTCCTGGGTACGAATCTGGATTTCTACGGGCAGGGCGTAGGGACTGTTGAGTATGGTATGCAAAGATTGGTAGCCATTGGCCTTGGGTAAAGCAATATGGTCCTTGAAACGGCCGGGTTTGGGACGGTAAAGACCGTGTGCGGCACCGAGTGCCGTATAGCAGAAGGACTCTGAGTCAGTGATAATGCGAAAACCATACACATCCATCACTTCAGGAAAAGACAGATCCTTGGACAGCATTTTTCTGTAAATGCTGTATGGGGTTTTTTCCCTGCCGGTTATCGTGCAGGCAATACCGGCTTTGGCCATGGTCTTTTCGAGCGCTTTGCGGATGGTGGTAATGACCTTCTGCCGGTTACCCGTGACGTTGCTGATGTGGTCTGCAATGGTGCGGTGACGCCATGGGTACAGGTTGGCAAAACCCAGGTCCTGCAATTCAGACTTGATGCTATCCATCCCGAGCCGGTCGGCGATAGGTGCGTAAATGTCCAGTGTTTCACGCGCAATTCTACGTTTCGAATTCGGGTTCATTGACTCCAGGGTGCGCATGTTATGCAAGCGGTCCGCCAGTTTAATGAAAATCACCCTCAGATCCCGTGACATGGCCAACATCAACTTGCGGAAACTCTCGGCATCCGCTTCATGCCGGGTACGGAATTTCATTTTATCCAGCTTGGTTACCCCATCTACCAGTTCCGCAATTTCTACGCCGAAGTCGGCCTCAATGTTCTGCTTGGTTAGGGTGGTATCTTCAAGGGTATCGTGCAGGATGGCGGCAACCACGCTGGCGTAATCCATCCGCATCATGGCCAATATGCGTGCCACAGCAACAGGGTGGAGAATGTAGGGTTCCCCGGTGATGCGGGTTTGCCCCGCGTGCGCCTTAGCACCGGTCTCGAACGCACGGAGGATGGTGGCGACCCTTTCCGCTTCCAGGTAGGTATTGAGCAAATCCCTTAGATCAAGGACCGGCTCCGGTAAAGTCGTCTCGGCCGCCAGCATAAAAAATTCCGTCAGAGTTTGGGATCACCCTCCTCAGGGTCCAGGTCGAAAACTTCAGCAGCTTCGATTTCAGCTTGCAGCACATCTACACTTTCTTCATCAATCAGACCTGCTGCAATCTCGCGCAGGGCAATGACCGTAGGTTTGTCATTTTCATCTTCTACCAATGGCTCGGCGCCGTGGCCAATCTGGCGTGCGCGCTTGGTCGCGGTCAACACCAGTTTAAAGCGGTTATTTATGTTTTCGAGACAGTCTTCTACTGTTATACGAGCCATGGTTAATCCTGTTAAGTGTTAGGCGGAACCGTTCATTTTAACCGCTTCCCAGTCGCTGCGCCAGAAGCTGGTAATTTCTGTTGGCCTGATGCGGGCATCGATTACGATGATCATTAATGATTGCGATCAGTTCTTCAAGTGCCGAATTAAAGTCATCGTTAACCACCAGTTGTTCAAATTCACTCCAATGAGAAATTTCCGTCTGCGCAGCCTGCATCCTGCGCTGGATAACACTGGCACTGTCCTGATCGCGCCCAGTGAGCCTCTCCAACAGAGTTTCAAGTGCCGGCGGCAGGATAAAAATAGCGCAGCAATCGGGGAAAATGGTTCGTACCTGGCGTGCGCCCTGCCAGTCAATTTCCAGGACAACATCCTGATCCTGATGCAGTTGCCGCACGACCGATTCCTGCTGGGTTCCATAATAGTGATCAAATACCCGGGCGTGCTCCATGAATTCACCACACCGTATCATCTGCTTAAATTCTGCTGTTGATACGAAATGGTAATGCTGCCCGTTTACCTCACCAGGCCTGGGTGGGCGTGTGGTATGGGAAATGGATAATATCAGTCGTGGGTCATGTTTTAATAAGCCCCTGACCAGGCTGGTTTTGCCACCGCCCGACGGCGCAGCAATGATAAATAGGTCACCCTGGCCAGCGGAATCACTCAACATTTTGTACCTGTTCACGCATTTGCTCGATCAATACCTTTAAGTCCAGGGCGGCCTGTGTCGTGCGCTGATCAACTGATTTTGAACTCAGGGTGTTGGATTCACGATTAAACTCCTGCATCAGGAAATCCAGTCGGCGGCCTACGGGTTCGGTCAACTCCAATATCCTGTAGGCTTCAGCGACGTGCGCATTCAATCTGTCCAACTCCTCAGCGACGTCAATTTTCTGTGCCAGAAATGCAACTTCCTGTTCAATTCGCCCCGGTTCCAGTGGTTGCTTCAGGTCGGCAACCCGATCCAGTGTGCGTTGCATCAATGCGACCCGGATTTCAGGCAGCCATTTCTTCACATTGGCCGTAATGTTTACTATGCCAGCCAGCCGTTCATTGATCATTTTGGCCATCTGTTCACCTTCGCGGCCCCGGCCAGCTTGCAATTCCTGCGCGGCCTCGCCTAACAACTCCAATGCCGCCGCCTGTAGCGGAGCAAAATCGGGTCGTTTCACCTCGATTAGGCCTGGCCAGCCAAGCAACTGGGAAATGTCTACAGTCTGTTCTGCGGACGCCATGTTTGCCAGCTCTGCGTGTACTTCGAGCAGTTCTCCAGCTAGTGTCCGGTTAAGTTCCAGGCCGCTACCGGCCGCGTCTGGTGCTGCCACAAAACGTAAGGTCGCATCAATTTTTCCACGGCTCAGGTACTGCCCAAGGCAATGCCTGATGCCGGCTTCCAGTGGCCGGAACTCTTCCGGCAAATGCAGCCCGAATTCAAGGTAACGGTGGTTAACTGAGCGCATTTCCCAGCTCAAACGACCGAACTCATATTGACGCCCTACTCTGGCAAAACCCGTCATGCTTCGAATCATTACTTTTTCCTGATTGCAGGTAGTGGCACAATGTTAACGGTTAGATAGATAAACTAACACACCGATTATTGTTATTCGGTGCAGCTTTTAATTGAACAGGACTCTTTATGAGACCCAGCAACAGACAAGCAGATGAATTACGACCTGTCACCATTACCCGCAACTACACCTGTCATGCCGAGGGCTCAGTGCTGATTGCCTGCGGCAATACACGGGTGTTGTGTACCGCTTCGGTTAAAACGCGTGTGCCGGCTTTTCTGCGTGGCCGTGGTGAAGGTTGGGTTACGGCAGAGTATGGCATGTTACCCCGATCCACTGGTTCCCGAATGCGTAGGGAAGCATCAGCGGGTAAGCAGGGTGGACGTACGCTGGAAATCCAGCGACTGATTGGCCGTTCATTACGGGCAGTGGTTGATCGTGCCGCCCTAGGTGAACATACCATTACGCTTGATTGCGATGTTTTACAGGCGGATGGTGGAACCCGTACGGCAGCGATTACCGGAGCCTATGTCGCCCTGGTTGATGCCTGTCGTTGGTTGCTTGCCAACAAAAAAATAAAATCCACTCCGCTGCATGGGCAGGTGGCAGCCGTGTCGGTTGGCATTTTTAACAGCAAGCCTGTGCTTGATCTTGATTATGCAGAAGACTCCCATGCAGAAACGGATATGAATGTAGTGATGAATGACGGTGGTGCATTTATCGAAATCCAAGGCACGGCGGAGGGGCATGCTTTTCGCAAAGATGAGCTGGATCAGTTGCTGGCACTGGCTGATGCGGGCATCAAATCGTTGCTGGCGGCGCAAACCACAGCTTTGGGCTAAATTGCATGCAGGATTTCTGCGAGTATGTGTTTGCCAGTGGCAACCAGGGTAAGTTGCGGGAAATGGCAGCCATACTCAAGCCGTTAGGGGTCAGGTTCCGCCCTCAGAATGACTGGCAGGTGGCAGAAGCAGAGGAAAACGCGCCAACATTTGTCGAAAATGCCCTGATTAAAGCGCGCCAGGCTGTTGCTTGTACGGGGCTGCCAGCCATTGCTGATGATTCCGGGTTGGTAGTGCCTTATCTAAAGGGTGAGCCGGGCATCCATTCTGCTCGTTATGCCGGACAGGGCGCAAGTGATCAGACCAATATTGACAAGTTGCTTGCCAGACTCCAGGGCATTTCAGGGGTTGACCGGCAAGCTTGGTTTTATTGCGCCATAGTACTGGTCAAGGCGGTTGATGACCCGGCACCGGTAGTGGCCACCGCCTGTTGGCATGGTGAGATACTGCATACCTGCCGGGGTGATGCCGGTTTCGGCTATGACCCGGTATTCGGCGTAACGGGATCAACAGTGTCAGGCCGCCAATGCTCAGCGGCTGAGTTGGCGCCACAAGACAAGAACCGGATCAGCCATCGCGCACAGGCCCTGACAAAATTGATCAGCCAGGCTGGTTTTGCCATTTAGAGTACCGCCCGTGCCGGGAATTATTACGATGCACCAAACCGGACTAGAAACCCCACCATTAAGCCTATATGTGCACCTGCCGTGGTGTGTTCGTAAGTGTCCTTATTGCGATTTCAATTCACATACTTTGTCCGGGAAACTGCCCGCGGCCGATTACATAAAGGCGCTGATTGCTGATCTTGAACAGGATTTGCCACTGGTATGGGGGCGGCCCATTGGTAGTATCTATTTCGGTGGTGGTACGCCCAGTTTGTTTACAGCCAGTGATATCGCGTCCATTCTTACTGCGATACGGGCTCGGCTGCAGTTGCGACCCGATGTGGAAATCACGCTGGAAGCAAACCCCGGAACAATCGAATACGATAGTTTCTCTGCTTATGCCGAGGCGGGTATTAACCGGGTTTCCCTGGGTGTGCAGAGTTTTCAAAACGAGTTGCTCAGTCGGATAGGCCGTATCCATGGTCGGCAGGAAGTCGAGCAGGTCCTGGCGTCTTTGGCCATGAGCGGCATCACAAATTTTAACCTGGACCTGATGTATGCATTGCCCGGGCAGGGTGGCAATCAATCCGCACGGGATGTTGAACTGGCGATCGATACCCGCCCGGCACACATTTCATTTTACCAGCTCACAGTTGAGCCAAATACGATATTTGCCCAGCAACCGCTGAAGATGCCGGCAGATGATGCGGCCTGGGATATGCAACAAACAGGCTTGCATATGCTGGAGCGAGCAGGTTATTGCCAATATGAAATTTCCGCTTTTGCGCAAGCAGAAATGCAGAGCCGCCACAATATGAATTACTGGCGCTATGGGGATTGTTTGGCGATTGGAGCCGGTGCCCATGGGAAAACCACGCTACCGACTGCAGGCGGGGTGCGGCGCTATTGCAAACAGCGGCACCCCACGGCTTATATGCAAGGACTACAGAGTGGGAAATGGCTGGCTGAACAGCGCCTGTTAAGTGGTGATGAGCTTGTGTTTGAGTTCTTCCTTAATCAGTTGAGACTCAAACAGGGGGTACGTATTGATGATTTTGAAGCACGAACTGGCCAGCCGTGGCAGGTTGTTGAGGCCCGGGTACAACACGCTGTTGAAAAAGGCCTGCTGGAGCAGCATAATCAACGACTCAAACCAACCGAGCTAGGCTGGAGATTTGTTAATGATATCCAGCAGATATTCCTGCCGGGCTGAGTCGGGCCTCGGGCTTGCAATGGCAGTTATCCGCCGTTAGACTACCCGGCTCTTCGGACTTAACGAATACCGGATGTGCCATGAAAGCCGACATACACCCTAAGTACAAACAAGTGGTTTTTCAGGATTTATCTGCAGATTTTGCGTTCCTGACCCGCTCAACGGCAAGCAGCAAAGAAACCATCAAATGGGAAGACGGCAACGAGTACCCGCTCATTAAAGTGGAAGTCTCCAGCGCCTCGCATCCATTTTATACTGGTAAACATAAGTTGATGGACACCGGCGGTCGTGTCGACCGTTTCAAACGTCGCTACAATAAGTAACCCGCATACGTAGGATCGACGAGCTTGCTCGTCGGGAACCTGGTAAATTCGGCACGAGCAAGCTTGTACCTCCTACACAGGGAACACCCTCCTACCACAAACCGGCAATGGGTACCCACGGCCGCATCGGCTTTTTGCTACCTGTACAGCAGCCACTGTGAGACAATTATCAAGTAATGAATTTGCCCAGTGAATGGCAGGAAAGTCCCTTGTCCGATCAACATGTCATCATCACCGATCAAAGCAATGGTCAAAGTCATGAATTGCCCGTAATCCGGGGTACAGAAGGCGAACCCACCCTGGAAATCAAATCGTTACCCGCGGAGTTGGGTTATTTTACCTACGACCCGGGATTTGGTGCCACGGCTTGTTGTACCAGTCATATCACCTTCATCGACAGGGCCAAAGATATTTTGCGATACCGCGGATATCCGATTGAGCAGCTGGCACAAAACAGTATGTTTGTGGAGGTCGCTTACCTGTTGTTGTACGGGGAGTTACCGAACGTTGCTGAATTGGCGACATTCAATGACGACATCATCTACCACACGATGGTACATGAGCAGCTTAATACCTTCATTTCCGGATTTCATTATGACGCACACCCCATGGCCATGATGGCGGGTGTCGTCGGTTCGCTGGCTGCGTTTTATCATGCCAAGATGGACATGGATAGCAGCGAGCACCGTATGCTGTCGGCACAACGCACGATTACTAAAATGCCAACCATAGCGGCGGCCTGCTTCCGCCCTCACATGGGCTAGCCGACAGCCTATCCGAAAAACACCCTGGACTACACCGAGCGGTTTTTACACATGATGTTCTCGGTACCCACGGAGACTTATGAGATTAATCCGGTCGCTGCCAAAGCGCTGGATCTGCTGTTCATCCTGCACGCGGATCATGAGCAAAATGCCAGCACATCTACTGTCAGGCTGGTCGGCTCTACAGGCGTCAATCCGTATGCCTGTATTGCAGCGGGTATTTCCGCATTGTGGAGCCCGGCACATGGCGGAGCCAATGAGTTTGTGCTCAATATGCTTGATCAGATTGGAGACGCGTCTCGCGTCGGCAAGTTCGTTGCCCGCGCCAAAGATAGAAATGACCCTTTTCGTCTGATGGGCTTCGGTCACAGAGTTTACAAGAATTACGACCCTCGGGCATCCATCATTCGCGTCGCTGCGCACGAAGTTCTACAGGAACTGGATGTTAGCGATCCACTGACGGATCTGGCCATGGAGTTGGAACGCATTGCCCTCAACGATGATTACTTCGTTGCTAAAAAGCTGTATCCCAACGTTGATTTTTATTCTGGAATCATCTACCAGGAACTTGGTATTCCAAGAAGTATGGTTACAGTCATGTTTGCCATTGCCCGGACTGTTGGCTGGGTATCACAGTGGCTGGAACAGGCGGAAACACCAACCCGCATTGGCCGCCCCAGACAGGTTTATGACGGGCCAGGTGAGCGCTCGTATGAGCCACTCAAGTCACGTTAGGGGAGTAATCAATAACCCTCAAAAACCATCATAAGGATCCTCTTGGGTATTGCTGCCGGACAGTTCTCCCTCCACGGCTTCTTCTAATGGTGGCAGACTCCCCAATTTGAATACTTCCATAATTGCGTCGCGGTTCTCAGGTCTGGCTAACAGGCCGGTTTGTGCATCAATGCGTGCCTGGGTGATGCCGGCCGGTATTTTCGGTGGCTCATCCGGTACCTCGTGCAAAGCAATGCGCATGTAGTTGATCCAGATAGGCAGAGCCGCTTTGCCGCCGACCTCGTTGCGACCCAGTGGTTCATGGCTGTCGAAACCGGTCCATACCGATGTAACGATTTCATCGTTGTAGCCGGAAAACCAGGCATCACGCTGCTCATTGGTAGTGCCTGTCTTCCCTGCCAGGTCGTTACGCCCCAGCACCATGGCTTTTCTGCCTGTTCCGCGTCGCACTACATCCATCATCATGGAGCGTACCAGATAGGCGTTTTGTTCGGAGATCACCTTGGGTGCGACTCTGGAGCGAGTCACGGCATGCTGCGTTTCCAATACTTCACGGGTAATGACCCGTAGGTCTTTTTTCTGTCCTTCCAGGGTCAACGGCATGAAACTGGGCTCTGTTGCTTCGGGCGTAATGTGGGGTTTTATCTGCTGGTTCTTATCGTCATTACATTGATGACATACAACCTGAGGAGTCGCTGAAAACAGGAGCTTGCCTCTGGCATCCATTATCCGTCCAATGAAATAAGGTTCGACCAGGTATCCACCATTGGCAAATACTGCATAACCCCTGGCGATATCGATAGGTTTTAATGACGCACTTCCCAGTGCCATGGAAAGATTGTTGGGCAAATTTGCCGGGTTAAATCCGAACAAACTGATATATCTACGTGCGTAGGGCACACCAATATCCCTCAACAAGCGGATAGATACGAGGTTGCGGGAGTTGACCATGGCTTCACGCAAACGTGTCGGGCCAAAAAATTTTTCACTGTAGTTCTGGGGCTTCCAGTCTCTTTCCAATTCAGCATCGCTAAACACAATGGGTGCATCATTGACGATGCTGGCTGTGGTTTTGCCTTGTTCAAGCGCTGCCGAATAAATAAACGGTTTGAACCCCGAACCCGGTTGGCGCCGGCTTTGGACGACGCGGTTGAACTTGCTACGCGTATAGTCATAACCGCCTACCAACGCCTTGATGCTGCCATCGCGTGGACTTAAGGAAATCAGCAGGCCCTCAGTTTGCGGCAGCTGAACCAGTTGTCTTTGGCCCCCATCGCGCAGACGCGTGCGGATAATGTCGCCCGGTTTGAGCACGTCTGCAACCGATTCTGGCGCAGCGCCCTGTCGGTCACGGCTGATAAATTTTCTTGCCCATTGCATGTCGCCAAGGCTAAGCGCGATGGTTTGGCCGTCTGGCTGATAAACCAGAGCAATTTCATCTTCAATTCCAGTAACCAGCCCAGGTGTTGTTCCGGCGACCGGTTTAAAAGGCCTCAGGATTTCGTCCCAACTGGCAGTGGTGTTGCTGTCTTTGAGGTCAATATGCGCCTCCGCACCCCGGTACCCGTGCCGTTGATCATATTCTTCGAGCCCAGCGATAATTGCTTGGTTTGCAGCGACCTGGTACCTAGAGTCAATGCTTGTATACACCTCATAGCCACCGGTGTAGGCAGCCTCGCCAAAGCGTGCCAACATTTCCCTGCGTACCATTTCAGCCAGGTAAGGGGCCAAGATTTCTGTCGTGGCACCGTGATAAAAAGCGGTACTCCTCTCGATTTTGGCAGCTTGGAATTCCTGATCATTAATATAGTCCAACTCCAGCATTCGGCCTAAAATGTAGTCGCGACGGTCCCTGGCACGTTGTGGTGAAGTAATGGGGTTAATTCTGGATGGTGCTTTTGGCAAAGCGGCTAACATGGCACTTTGAGCCAGGCTGAGTTGCTGCACGGATTTCCCGTAATAAACGTCTGCAGCAGCACCAACACCGTAGGCTCGGTGCCCCAGTAGTATCTTATTCAGATAAAGACCAAGAATTTCATTTTTGGACAATTCACGTTCAATTTTCAGGGCCAGGAAAATTTCCTTGAACTTGCGAGTAAAGGTTTTTTCGAGGCTAAGAAAAAAGTTTCGTGCCAACTGCTGGGTGATCGTGCTGCCGCCTATGGTCTTTTCTCCGGTAGTGACCAGCGTCCAGACCGCACGAGAAATTCCCTGGTAATCTACCCCTGGATGATTGTGAAAACGAGCATCTTCGCCCGCTATAAAGGCATTCTTGAGATGTTCCGGAATTTCGTCGATGTTCACCGGAATTCTTCTTTTTTCACCGAAAACACTGCATAACTTGCCATCTTTAGTGTAGATACGTAAAGGCACCTGCAGTTGTATGTCGCGCAGGACTTCAACGTCAGGAAGATCTTTTATAACAACGAGATAGGTCACAATCAGCGTGATTGATCCCAGTACGAAAGAGACTTTCAAAAAGCGAATAAATAAACGTAACACTTTCTTCACAACTGTATCCTGTTATGCTATCGAACGGCCATAAGGAATTTTAATCAATAAACCGGTCCCCTGACAGCAGGAGACCGAACAGAAGAAGATACACCGTTTCGGACAAGGAAGTAGCCGGTAATGACGATGTTGACCTTACAGCTTGCGCGTAGTTTCCACTATTCCTGTTATCCAGAAAGATAAAAAACTGATTCGGTGATCCGTTCTGTTGGCAGCTACAGATGCCGGATTGGTATTTGGGTATTGCGGGTTTTTTAAAGTAGTTTGGCGGAAGTTTCAATAAACTGTTGGCGCAATAAACAAAGTTGCTGGTTCATGAGTAGGGCAGAGATTCCTTAAATGGCAACTGTTCAAGGTCGAGATTACCGCCGGAGATGATCGCCCCGACCTGCTGACCGGCAAAAAATTCTGGTTGGGCCATGATGGCAGCAATTACGGTTGCGGAGGAGGGCTCGATCAACATCCGGAAATGACGCCAGACCAGCGCCATGGCATCGATAATGCCGGCTTCACTGACCGTAATAATCTGGGCTACGTTGGTGCGGATGATCTCGAAATTTAATACCCCTACTAATGCCCGCAGACCATCCGCAATGGTATCAACTGGAAATTCCTCTACCCGTTCACCCTGCTGCAGGCTCAAAGCGGTATCGGCGGCACCTTCCGGCTCGGCGCCAATAACTTTAATTCCGGGAATCAGGGCCCTGGCGGCAATTGCAGAGCCGCTAATCAGGCCACCGCCACCAACCGGGGTTAGTAGCAGGTCAAGTTCCGGACATTGTTCTGCCAGTTCGAGCGCGGCTGTACCCTGACCACAAATAATATCTGCATGGTCGTAGGGCGGGATGGGTATACAGCCTTTGGTAACCAGATTAGCCAGACCTGTTTCCCGCTGTTGCTGGGCCGGCGGGCAGAAAATTATTTCACCGCCATAGCGTTGTACGGCCTCAATCTTGGTGCGCACAGAATTATCGGGCATGACGATCCACGCCCGGCGCTGGTGGGCTGCTGCTGCCAGTGCCAATGCAGCCCCATGATTGCCAGATGAGTGGGTGGCAACATCACCCGCTCGGCCAGCTTCCGTCAGTCGGGCAAGCGCATTATTGGCACCGCGGAATTTGAAAGCACCGGTACGTTGAAGGTTCTCGCATTTAAGCCAAAGTTCACAGCCCAAAACTGCGTTGAACTGGGGGTCAGACAGCACCGGTGTCTCGCGAATTTGCTGGCGGATGCGCTCCCGGGCCGCAAAAATATCTGACACCGTTGGTATTTGTTCTGTAGTGCTATGGTGCATCGGCATATAATACGGGCGCTTTCAGGCGCAAAACCAGTAAAACTTTCAGGGAACAGCTTTATGCGCAACGGCATGACCAACAATATCACCTACCGCAAAAATTATGCTGCCTACCCTTGGAATGTCAAACAGCTTAAGCTGCAGTTTGACATCGGCGCCAACACTACGATTGTGCGGGCACAGATGGAATTTGAATTAAAGGATTCCGACATGCACTCGCACAGTATCGTTCTTGATGGCAGCGAACTGGAATTGCTTTCACTTTCCTTAAATGGCCGGGAACTGACCGGTGATGATTATGTCATCGAGGGTGAGACGCTGACCATTCCCGCAGCGCCGCCAAGCAGTGTTCTGGAAACAGAAGTTTGTATCCACCCAGCTGCGAATACCGCTTTCGAGGGGCTGTATCTTTCCGGCCAGTTTCTGTTAACCCAGTGTGAGGCGCAGGGGTTCAGGAAAATCACCTGGTTCCCTGACCGTCCCGATGTCATGACCACCTACCAGGTTACTTTGAAAGCTGATCAAGCTAAGTTTCCACTGTTGTTATCAAACGGAAGTCAGAAAGATGAAGGGGACTTGCCCGATGGTCGCCATTGTGTGCGTTGGGAAGACCCTTTTCCAAAGCCTGCGTATTTGTTCGCCCTGGTAGCGGGGGACCTGGCGCTGGTGGAGGATTGTTTTACCACCCGCAGTGGCCTTGAAGTTACCTTGAGGATTTATGTTGAGGCGGAAAATCTCGATCGGTGTGAGCATGCCATGGAGTCGCTTATCAACGCCATGCGCTGGGATGAGCAGGTTTACGGCCGGTAATACGATCTGGATATC
>CAYZLS010000012.1:0-6012 GCA_964479355.1 uncultured Wenzhouxiangellaceae bacterium
TATACTGTGTACACGGCGCACAAAGAACTATTTTTTCATTATTTCTCTTAGCAATAATCATTCACAATGAAACCGCTTCGTTGACTCCTTCGATTTATCCAGGGGGGCCAAAGCTCTGGAATTCCTGCTCCCCCCATCGCAGCACCCCCAGCAAGGGGGCTGGCATAAGTTTCTGCAAAGTCCTGAGGTTTTCAGACTGTACCCGCATGTCCGGATCAACGTGATTGGCAACCCAGCCTTTTAGTGGCATACCATCGCGCTCAATTTGCGCGGCTGTTAATAATGCATGGTTGATGCAACCTAATCGCATCCCAACCACCAGAACAACTTCATCTGCCAAAGCTCGCACCAATTCCACCAGCAAGTGCCCGTCACCCAGGGGTACGCACCAACCACCGGCGCCTTCGATGATCAGGTAATCCGCCTTTATAGTCTGAACAAGCATTCGTATTTTACCAATGTCAATTGACTGCCCGGATTCTTCCGCCGCAATATGTGGTGCTATGGCAGGCTCAAAAGCAATAGGATTTACAATCTCATAAGGCAGTGCAACATTAGCTGCTGACAACAAATCAAGTGCATCATCATTTCGCAGGCCGGCCGGAGTTTTTTCACAACCCGATGCCACTGGCTTCATGCCCGCCACACTATGGCCCTGTGCAGCCAGGTAACGCAGCAATGCACAGGCAACCTGGGTTTTGCCGATTTCCGTATCAGTGCCGGTAATAAACCAGCGTTTCATATTGACCCCTTAGCTGGCCTGGCTGCACGCGAACGCATTTCATCAATGGAAAATGTGGCGATATCTCCAGCTGGAGTGCGCAGGGGCTGGCCCTGCCGGGGTGCAAAAGCTGTGCCATAAATAATTTCATAACTGGCCGGGTAACAGCCATTTTGGCGGAACTGCTCATAGGCTTTCAGCATTCCTTGCATCCTTGCCCTACTGGTCAGGCCTTGCGCTCTTCGGCTGGCTACATTGTGTGCACCAATACCTTTGAGCTCCCGCAGCAGTGCCATGACTTTTTGGTATTGCAATGTCAGGCGCTCAACATCCATGACCGGTTCCTGAAAACTCGCTGCCAACATTTCATCACCAATGGCATGCATATCCGGATGATCATTCACGTGAGGAAGATCATCCACGGCCCGCCATGCCTGCTTCAGCTCATACAGCGTATCCGGCCCGAAACAGGTGAAGACCAGCAAGGCGCCGGGTTTCATGATGCGTCGAAATTCAAGCAGAACATCGGGCAGATTGTAGCTCCACTGCAATGCCAGGTTGGAAAAAATCAGATCTACACTGCGGTTTGCCAACGGCAGTGCATGCATGTCGGCACACAGCCGCCATGGAGCGCTGTCGAGGGTTCCTCGCGCGCCGCGCCCTACCTGGGACAACATAGCGGGTGACCAGTCAAGTGCAATCACATCCGCAGCTGGAAACTGTGCAGCCAGCGCATGGCTGGCTGAGCCGGTACCACAACCCAGATCAAGTATCAGTCCGGGCGGGCAGCAATGAAATTCGACCCGCTCCAGCAAGCGCGATTCAACTTCACGCTGCAACACAGCATGCTGGTCATAAGTGGCAGCCGCACGTTCAAACGATTGTCTGATAGCATCCACATCAAGCTGTGTCAGGCTCATGCAGCCTTCTCCTTATCCAGAAAACCGTGTAGAGATTCAACAAACATTTTTGGCTGAGCCAGAAAAGGTGCGTGGCCTGCCCCGTTGATGATCTGCACAGCCGCACAAGGCATGCTGGCCGCGGCGAGGCGCAGTGCCTGGGAATTAACCAGCTTGTCCTCGGAACCACCCAAAAATAGTGCCGGAACATTGCAGTCGGGCAGACGCGATACCAGGTTGGAACTGTGGAGTAGTCGCAACCCGTCTTGCAAAGCTGACTTAGCCGGTGGATGGTCACCAAAAGCGGTGGCCCGCAGGCGCTGCAGCGTTGCATGTGCAGCATCCGAGCCAATAGTTTGCAACGCTAGAAAACGCCTTTGCGTATCTGCAAGATCCACTCCCAGGCCAGTGGTAAATGCTTGTAATACAGTTGCCTCCATTCCGCAAGGCCATTCGTCTCTGCGAATGAATGAAGGCGTAGCCGCCACCAACACCATCTTGTGAATTCTCTCCGGCCGACTTAACGCAGCTGCCATTGTGATCAAACCACCCAAAGACCAGCCTATCCAGCCTGCGGCAGGTAACTCAGCTAACAGCAAGTGAGCGGTTGCACATAAATCCTCGCCTAAGGGCACATCATGGTTAATGCCATGACCGGGCAAATCAACCAGGTTGACTCGAAACTCAACCTTCAATGCTTCGATGGTTTCACGCCAAATCCCGCTATGCATGGCCCAACCGTGTATTAGCACCAGCTCAGGACCCTGCCCGTGCGCAGTGATTTTCAGCTTTGCCGACATGACTCTATGGCTTCGAGCAAAGCATCCAGATGTGCGGGGGTGTGCTCTGCGTTCAATGTGATGCGCAGCCGCGCACTTCTTGTGCGCACTGTCGGTGGACGGATGGCGACAACTAAAAAACCTTTTTGGCGCAAGCGTTCGGCCAGTTGCAGTGCCACCGCACTGGCGCCGATAATCAAGGGCTGGATCGGTGTATCCGATGCCAACAACTCAAACCCACGTTTAGCTGCACCCTGCTTGAAATACTCAATGAGCATACGCAAATGCTCACGTCGCCAATCATCTTCAATGATCCGCCGTAAGCCGGCACGGGCAGCAGCAGCGAGGGCCGGGGGCATAGCAGTGGTATAGATATAGCTGCGCGCTTCGTTGACCAGATGATCGATCAATGCTGCAGAGCCGGCCACAAAGGCACCAAAACACCCAAAACCCTTGCCCAGCGTACCGGTAAGAATGGGCACCTGCTGTCCGTCAAGACCAGCTGCTGCAACACTGCCGCGCCCACCCGGACCAACCACGCCAATACCATGCGCGTCATCTACAACTAACCAGACACTGAACTGTGTGCACAACGAGGCCATCTCTTTTAATGCTGCGCTATCGCCATCCATGGAGAAAACCCCATCGGTAACCACCAGTGTATGACCTTCAGAACCCACCGCTAATTGGCGTTGCAGTGCTTGCATATCCGCATGTGCGTAGCGCAGCAAACGCGCGTTGCTCAAGCGAGCGGCGTCGATCAGTGAAGCATGGCAAAGTCTGTCCTGGATGATGGTATCGCCTCGGCCGCTCAAACTGGTAGCAACTGCCAGGTTGGCAAGGTAACCGGATGAGCACAGCAACACTTTTTCACGTTGCAGAAAGTCAGCCAGTTCCAGTTCAAGCAATTGATGTGCTTCGCGGTAACCGCTCACCAGTGCTGAGGCACCACTACCAACACCGTAACTGCCGGCGGCATCTTTGAGTGCCACAACCAACTCAGGGTGTGAGGCCAGAGCCAGATAATCGTTACTGCTGAAATTGATCAGTACCTGCCCATCGGCGTGCACCCGAACCGCATCACCAGCGCTCAGAAGACGGCGATCACGTTGTAGGTGGCGAGTCTGCCGGCGAGCTGCAAGACCTTGCAGCCAGTGATCCAGATGGTCAGACGGGTAATGCATTACCCGTCTGCATTCCAAGGCGTGCCAGCAAAGCCATGTCCCGTTCCGCTTCCGGGTTATCTGTAGTTAACAGTTTGTCACCATAGAAAATCGAGTTGGCACCGGCAAAAAGACACAATGCTTGTAGTTCATCACTCATTTCGTCACGCCCGGCAGACAATCGCACGACCGACCTGGGCATCAGCAAACGAGCAAGCGCAATGGTGCGTACAAATTCCAATGGGTCGATGGGCTCAACACCGTCAAGCGGCGTGCCCGGAACCTGCACCAGGTTGTTGATCGGAACACTTTGCGGGTGAGTCGGCAGGTTGGCCAGTTGCACAATCAGCTCGGCCCGATCCTGGCGCGTCTCGCCCATCCCTACGATTCCACCGCAACACACCTTCAGCCCGGCTGAACGGACGTTTTCGAGGGTCTCCAGGCGATCCTCGAAGGTGCGTGTCTGTATGACTTCCCGATAATAGTCGGGCGATGTATCCAGATTGTGGTTGTAATAATCCAACCCTGCCTGTTTCAGTCGTTGCGCCTGCTGGGTTTTTAACATACCCAGGGTGACACAAGTCTCCAACCCCAGTGCCCGCACACTCTTGATCATCGCAATGACTTTATCCAGGTCGCGGTCTTTGGGACTACGCCATGCGGCACCCATGCAAAAACGTGTTGCACCGCCTGCCTTTGCGGCCTCGGCAGCTTCGAGCACTGCGGTAACATCCATGATGGATTCATGCTCAAGATCGGTCTCATAGCGGACACTTTGAGGACAATACTTACAATCTTCCGGGCAAGCGCCTGTCTTGATGCTGAGCAAAGTGCTGATTTGAATCTCAAGCGGATTAAAGTACAAACGATGTGATTGATGCGCACGAAACAACAATTCATTGAATGGCAGTGCAAACAAGTCCAGCACCTCATCGACCGACCAGTCGTGACGTATATCAACTTGCGGGATAGTCATGTGCAACCGACTCCTTTCATTCACTCTACTTCAGTGCCCGGACTGGGACTGGCCAAGGCGTGAAGTATGAAAAAGACATCAAGGGCTGTCAACCACAAACAGGATTTTAGGTTGACAGCGCTTGGTGGCAAAAACCCCTAGATTTGTTATTGCCGCCACGCTGTATTTTATGCGCCGGGGCCTGTGGCTCGATTTGTATTTGTGGCCCCTGCAGTCGGAACCTCCCGTGGATGGGTTGGCATTGCCATCGTTGCGGCCTTCCACTGACCGCAGCAGGGGATGATATCTGTGGTGTTTGCCTACAAAACCAGCCAAAGTTCACCACCGTCATCAGTCCGCTGGAATACGCATTTCCGGTTGACCAATTGGTTCAGGCCTTCAAATCCAATCGACAACTGGCCGCAGGCAGGATATTGAGTCACCTGCTGTGCGCCCATGTCATCAACAGCGGCATCACCCGACCGGATGTGCTGATTCCTGTTCCCCTACACCACCTGCGTTTATTTCGGCACGGATTTAACCAGTCCTGGGAGCTGAGCACTTATATCAGCAAACCCCTTAACATCCCGCTACTGGGCACAGTGCTCAGGCGCAGTAGAAATACCACGGCTCAAGCAGGATTGGGCCGTAAGCAACGCCGCAAAAATTTACGCAATGCTTTTCACTGGCATGCTCGTCAGCAACCGGTCAGCCACGTAACCCTGATTGATGATGTAATGACCACTGGTACCACTGTGAGCGAATGTGCCTCAGTGTTATTGAAGGCAGGTGCGACTCGTGTAGATGTTTGGGTGACAGCCCGGGCTATTTCGAAGCATCGTTAAGCAACGCCCAACGTTCATGGTCACACCACTCGCCATTAATCCTCAAATAGCGTGGAGAATAACCCTCGTACTGGAAATCAACACTTTTCACCAAGGCGATGGAAGCCAGATTTTGCGGTTGAATATTGGCCTCCAGGCGGTGCAGGTCCAATTCATCGAAGGCGTAATTTATGACCTGCAGCAGACCTTCTTTCATATAACCTCTTTCAGTCTGGCCGGCTACTCCGAAATAACTGATATAGGCACTACAAAGCGCCTCGTACGTAATGATGTTCAAATTGATCACACCACAGATGACATCATTATCAATATGCCTGAGCAGGAAGCCCGCCTCGTTGTCGCGCTCAATTCGGGCTAGGTAGCGTTTCCAGGCGGCGTGATCTTTGGGTGCTGTGACCCAGGGATAATGCAACCCAACGCTGGCACACATGGCGTCCAGAAAAGCTTTTTCATCCGCCGCGCCTGGCACTTGTATCCGGGTTCTGAACCCCGTGGCAGACAAGATTCCAGGTGGCATGGCTCAGCCTACCAGGTAGGCGGCCAGCAAGCCGGCCAGGATGGTTGCACCGACCCAGTTATTATTCAAAAATGCGTCGAAACAGGCATCACGGTCACGATCTTTGACCTGCACCTGCTGGTATACAAAAAAA
>CAYZLS010000012.1:6022-7828 GCA_964479355.1 uncultured Wenzhouxiangellaceae bacterium
CACGGCCAAGACAATTGCAACTTCCATCCCAGCAGTACCAATAAAACGATCATCAGGACTTTTAAGCCACGCAGAATGCGTAAATCATGCCGGCCGAACAAAATGGCAGTGGATTTCAGGCCGATCAGGATATCGTCGTCTCTATCTACCATGGCATACAGGGTGTCGTAAATGACCGACCAGATAACGTTGATCAGCAGGATTAACCACGCAATGTTCGCTACCTGATGGGTCTCGGCAGCAAAGGCCATCGGGATACCCCAGCCAAAGGTCAGGCCCAGCACAACCTGAGGGAAGTGCGTCCAGCGTTTAAAAAAAGGATAGGCTGAAGCCAGCACAGCACCGGCAAATGCCAGCTTGATGGTCAGTAAGTTGGTCAGCAAAACCAGGCCAAACGCCAACAGCATCACTACGACAAATGCCAGCAAGGCCTGCTGCGTTGTTAACTCACCCGTAGCCAGCGGTCGGGTTCGGGTGCGCTCCACATGCAGATCAAATTTCCGGTCGGCCACATCATTCATAATGCAGCCGGCCGCACGCATCAGCACGACGCCGACAGCAAAAATTAGCACATTCTTCAGCGCCGGATGACCATCTCCGGCAATCCACAAAGCCCACAATGTCGGCCACAGCAGCAACAGCGTGCCGATCGGCCGGTCAAAGCGCATTAACCGGTACAAGGCGTTAAATTTAGTTCCCATATTCAGTAATTCTGGTTGCAAGCCATCTTATTTTCAATACCTGAGAGCTGCGTGCAAGTGCTTGTGTAGTGTCAAGCCGATACAATACGCGCCTCTGCAAGTTTAGCTGGTGTAAGAGTAAAGCATGGAACTGATCGATATTAGCTGTAACCTTACCCATGACTCATTCGATGCTGATCGCAACACAGTTATTGCGACAGCACAAACCGCCGGTGTATGCCAAATCATCGTCACCGGGGCCAGTACCGAAGGCAGCAAGCTCGCACTACAACTGGCTGCAGACAGACCTGGGCAGCTTTATACTACTGCCGGTGTTCACCCTCACCATGCCAGCACTTACGATGATACAACCGACTTATTATTGCGTGAACTGGTAAAGCACCCCGCCTGTGTTGCCGGTGGTGAAACCGGGCTGGACTATTGTCGTGATTTCTCACCACGCGACGCCCAACGCGCTGCCTTTCGGCGTCAAATGCAGATCGCCATTGATACCGCGATGCCATTGTTTTTGCACCAGCGCGACGCACACGAAGATTTTGTGGCTTTACTTGGAGACTATCGTGACCAGTTGGGTAATGTCGTGGTCCATTGTTTTACCGGCTCCCAACCGGAACTGCATCAATACCTGGATATGGACTGCCATATTGGTATCACCGGTTGGATTTGTGACGAGCGCCGTGGTACCCACATGAAGACTTTCATGAAGGATATTCCAGCAAACCGCCTGATGATCGAAACAGATGCTCCTTACCTGAAACCCCGTAACCTGCGCCCCAAACTCAAGAGCCATCGCAACGAACCCCGCCTGCTTCCCTGGATTCTGGGCACCCTTGCTGCCTGCCGGGATGAGCACCCGGTATCACTGGCTGCAAGCACCACTCTCAACGCCCGCAGCTTCTTCCGTCTTTAGTCCGAACATGTCACCAGGCTTATAGGAGGTACGAGCGCTTTGGGACCGACGAATGTATTCGTCGGGAATAACAACCGTAAAGCTCCCGACGAGCAAGCTCGTAGGTCCTACAGATCCTACGCGTAGAATTTTGCAGTTAATAAGGCCATCCGTTTACGCTGCGGATATACCGGAGAGAGTGGCATTCTTACCTGT
>CAYZLS010000012.1:7838-14673 GCA_964479355.1 uncultured Wenzhouxiangellaceae bacterium
AATCCCTTTCCAATTCCCGGAAGCGGGCTGCCAGGGCGCTTTGGTCAATCACTTCAACCAGTTTTTGCCGGCTTTGTTGCACTCGTTCCAACTGAAGCAGCTGCAACTGACTGATGGTTTCTTTGAACTGTGCGTATTCCGTTTCCAGCAATATACGCCAGCGGGGATTGCTCGCAGCCTCGTCAATTCTCGCCTGTACACGTTTAAATACCATGTGCAATCGAGCCCGTTGAATTTTGAAATTGGGTGCATGTTTGAGATTCTTTGCCAGACCGAGTACGGAACAGACGGCAATAAACTACTTGTTGATATCGTATTGCCACCAGCGGATTCCGTTGCGGTAATCACTCTGGAAGAGATGGTGATAATTGTGGTAACCCTCACCGTAAGTAATAACGGTCAGGAACCGGTTATCCCTTGCGGTATTTTCATCACTATATGGGCGGCTGCCCCACATATGGCATAGAGAATTGATGAAAAATGTTACATGATGACTTAACACCAGGCGTAACACGCCTGCCAGCAAAAACACGCCCCAAACATCATCGACCAGAGCACCCAGCAACAACGGCAATGCAACATTGCTAAAAAACACCAGAGCCCAGTAGTACTTGTGCTGCAATGCCACGATGGGATCACGTTCAAGATCCGGCACGATACTCCAGTCAAGCTTGCCGCTGGCGTAGTCTTTGAGCATCCAGCCAATGTGGGCGAACCAAAAATCACGGCCGATGGGGTATGGGTCTTTGTCATTGTCATCCACATCACGGTGATGAATGCGGTGACGAATACTCCAGATAAGGATGCTGTTCTGGATGGCCATGCCACCGGCGAATGCTAAAAACAATCGCAGCAGCCAGTGTGCTTCATAAGCCCAGTGTGACCACAAACGGTGATACCCACTGCCGATGCCGATGCCATTTACCACCAGGAAAATCGCGAAAAATATTCACGCCCAGGAGTTGAAACCATACTCGATGCCATAGAAGGGCGCGAGGGTCACTGCGGTCAGAAAAGTCAGGCCCAGGACCAGCGTCACTGTCCAGTTCACGGGCGCTTTTTCGGTTTTACAAATTTCTGTCATGCTAAAACACCACTCATCATTTTGGGGGTTGTGAGATGGCGTAATTCTAGCGCAGGCAAGTGCACTGTCAACCTTTCAACTACGCAGGCCGATCCCGCGATCCAATAACCACAAACAGAGGCTGGCCAGCAACACACCAAAGACAAGGATGATCGTATAGGCCCAGCTAATATCAACATCCGACACACCTAGGATCCCGTAGCGAAAGCCGTTGACCATGTACAGGATCGGGTTGAAGGCAGAGACCCGTTGCCAGAATTCCGGCAGCAGACTGATGGAGTAGAAGACCCCGCCTAAATAAGTTAACGGGGCCAGAATAAAGGTCGGAACGATCGCTATATCATCAAATTTGTTGGCATAAATTGCGTTGACCATACCAGCCATGGCAAACACGATAGATGTTAATAACAGCACCGTTACCATGATCAGCGGATGCTGTACATCGATGGAAGTAAAAAATAATGAAATCACCATTACCACCACCCCCACCATGATGCCCCGCGCCAATGCACCGGTGACATAACCGGCCAGAATGACCCAGTTGGGTAGTGGTGATATCAACAGTTCTTCGATATGACGGCCAAATTTGGCGCCAAAAAAAGATGAAACCATATTGCCGTAAGAACTAGTAATGACAGACATCATGATTAATCCAGGGACGATGAACTGTATATAATCGAATCCATCCATCGCACCGATACGGCTACCGATCAGGTTACCGAAAATGACAAAATAAAGCGTCATCGTAATTGCCGGTGGTACCACAGTCTGGGCCCAAATGCGTATAATTCGCGTGACTTCCTTGCGCACAATGGTTTTATAACCTACCCAATTCACCTGCACATTCATGCTGTTGCCCCCTTCTCGACAAGGCGCAAAAACAGCTCTTCCAGCCGGTTGGATTTGTTCCGCATGCTCAAAACGTGCACCCCTTCACGATCGAGTGACGAGAACAACGCATTGAGTGATTTCTTTTTTGCCAACGCGGCTTCCAATGTAAACGGATCACGCAAAACAATTTCCATACCTTCAATCTGCGGTGCCACCGACAGAGGTTCACGCACATCAAGCACAAAAGACTCCACATCCAAAGAGCCCAGCAACGATTTCATATCCGAGTTCCGGATGATTTGGCCATGGTCAATAATGGCAATATTTCGGCATAGCTCCTCAGCCTCCTCTAGATAATGGGTGGTCAGAATCACCGTTGTACCACGCTCATTGATTTCGCGTATGAACTTCCACATCGACCTTCGAATTTCGATATCCACACCCGCGGTCGGCTCATCAAGGATCAGCAACCTGGGCTCATTGACCATGGCCCGCGCAATCATAAGGCGCCGTTTCATGCCGCCGGAGAGCCCCCTGGAAATTTCATCGCGCTTATCCCATAACTGTAATTGCCTGAGATATCGCTCAGCCCGCTGGAGCGCGACTTCTCGCCCGATGCCGTAATAACCGGCCTGGTTGACGATGATTTCCACCGGCTTTTCGAATTGGTTGAAGTTCAGTTCCTGGGGCACCAGACCAATAAACGACATAGCTTTTGAACGTTGCTTCTGCACACAGGTATCAAAGACATTGACCGCCCCCGAGGTCGCGTTAACCAGCGAACTGATGATACCAATCAACGTGGATTTACCTGCACCATTGGGGCCCAGAAAAGCAAAAAAATCACCTTCTTCGACATTCAAAGAGATGCTTTGCAACGCCTCCACACCATTGGCGTAGGTCTTTTTCAGGTTATTGACTTGCAGTGCGTACATGCGTTGGCCAGGCAGGGTCGGTGAGATGGGTATTATACGGTTGAAGCAGACATGGCGACCAGCCTATGGACTCAACCAGATCAACTATTTACCCTAAACTGGATTAGTACATTGTGAGTTTTACTTCCGGTCAGATGGGTATTTCAAATGAATAGGCTATTATTGCGTCTGTCGTGCATTGCACTGCTGTCGCCTGCGCTGGCCTGCGCGTTGCCGGGTTCGAATTAGATCGAATTCAGCAACTGCGTACTAACCATGCCTGGTACCAACTTCACCGCCAATGCACGTTGCGGTTCTTTGGAGGTTGCGGAGAACCCTGCTGATCCTGACGGCCGTAAAATCTCTCTCAATATCGCGGTGGCACCAGCGACCAGCAACACCACGGAACCGGATCCTGTGTTCTTTTTTGCCGGTGGCCCGGGGCAGGCCGCGACTGAAACCTGGATCATGTTGCGACCCATGCTGCGAAAAATACGTAAAAACCGTGACATTGTGCTAATCGACCAACGTGGTACCGGTCAATCCAACAAGCTGGCTTGTAAATCAGAACTTGCAGAGGGCCTAAACCAGGTGGTCGACCTAGATCTGATCCGCACTGAAACCGAAAAATGCCTGGGGGAACTGGACGGCGACCCGCGCTTTTACACCACCAGCGTTGCCATGGGTGACTACAACCTCGTGCGTGAAGCTATGGGCTACGACAAGATTACCCTGATGGGTGTTTCTTATGGCACCCGCGCAGCACAGGTCTACCTGCAGCAATTCCCAGCTACCGTGCGTAGTGTGGTGCTGGACAGTGTTGTGCCGATGCAACTGGTGCTGGGCCAGGAGCACGCGCCGATGCTAGACAAGAGTGTCCAGGCAGTGTTTGCAGACTGCGCACGTGATGAGACCTGTAACACGCTGTTTCCGCGCCATGCGCAAGAGTTGAACGCTTTGTTAGCACAACTCCGGGAAGAGCCGCAGCAAATCACGATTATCAACCCGGTAAGTGGTGAGTTACAGGAACTGCACCTGTCGCGACTGGCAGTCCAGGCCATTTTGGTGATGAGTGGGCTAAATGAGATGCTCAGTCGGGGCATAGAACTGACGGTGCTGTGTGCAGAAGATTACCCGTTCATTGATTTTACTGCCGACTACCAAGACACCTTGATGGGTAACCTGATGCTGCAGATTATTGAATTACAATGCAAGGTCTGGCCACATGCTGCATTGTGGAACCTAAGTATAGCTGGGTAAAGGATTCTCAGAGTAATTTTGGCATGGATGACACAAACAAGGTAGTTGCCCATTTTAAAGACGGGTCTGAATCAGGCCCCCACCCGTTCGCATCCGAAGTTCAAGCAGCGCAGCGAAAATCCGCAGCACCCAAACCGGCGCTCGCAAAACAAACATCAACCGATGATAAGGCGCTCGAACGTTGGTTCGACCAACAATGCGGTAAAAAGCGAGCACCCAAACGCCTGGAAATTCCCAATGAGCTTCTGGTCACCAGTGGCGGCCCGCTGAGAACGACCGGCAACATCACTCTAATCGATGAAGATGGCAGCGTGACCCACGCTAACAATTTAAACCATGTCGTTGTGGTGCATCGCAAAACAGTCCTTTTTGCGATGAACAGCACCTGGAAATTGAATTTTTGGATACTGGCGCAATGCAAAGTATTTCAGACTGGGAACCCGTAAACCGACCCCAGACTGTCACGGTCACTTGTGTAAAAAATGGCCCGTTGAAATTCCGTGGCTACCTTCGGATTTACAATAAAAAAGACCAAGAATGTATCACCATGGGTGGTGCCCTTTGCCGCTGTGGAAAGCCCAGTAATAAGCCGTTTTGTGACAACGAACAGGGTTGCTATTAAGGGTTAACTGCGGTAAACCGCTCAGCCACGATAAATACATCCAGCGTTACACGTTTCCTGCACCACAACTTTGCTTAGCCCCTGCAAGCTGGGTGCCAATTGTTGCCATATCCATCGCGCCAGATTTTCGCTGGTGGGATTTTCCAGCCCTGCTATCTCATTTAGGCAATGATGGTCGAGCTGATCAAATACTGGTTGAAAAAATCCACGCAAATCAGCGAAGTCCATCACCCAGCCCTCGTATTCTTTCACCGGGCCTGACACATGGATTTCAATATGAAAAGAATGGCCATGAAGACGGGCACATTTGTGTCCTGCAGGGACGTTGGGTAGCCAATGCGCAGACTCAAGCTGAAAAACCCTGAAAATATCCATGCTGGAATTGTGACCTCAGAGCCACACCAGCGCAATGCTTGCCGATTAAATGCCCACTAGGTGATGCTTGATTCGAGCTGGTGTTCCACCAGCGATGCCAGCAGATTTACATGTGGCTCTGAAGCGTTTAATGCAGGAATATATTCAAGCTTCCGCCCACCGGCTGCTAAAAATAAGTTCCGATAACGAATCGCTATTTCCTCTAGAGTCTCAAGACAATCTACTGAAAATCCAGGACTGATAACCTGAATATGCCGCACCCCGGATTCTGCCAACTGCTGTATCGTTTTATCCGTATAAGGTGCCAGCCAGGGCTCTCGTCCGACCCGTGATTGAAAAGTAAGCACACATTCATCTTCCTTCAGTTTCAAAACTTCAACGACATCTGCAATGCTCTGCCGGCACTGTTGTTCATATGGGTCACCCGCAGCAACTAACCGCTGGGGTAGTCCATGCATGGAAAAGAGCAGCTTTTCGGCTTTACCATGTATCATCTGAAAATTACGTACCGAACTGGCAATCGAATGAACCCAACCTGGTGTGTCGTGGTAATGGCTAATCCAATGAATTTCTGGAGTCCATTTCAAACGCACCAAGGCCACTTTAACCGCATCAAAAACCGACTCCGTCGTGGTGGTTGAATATTGCGGGTACATGGGTAATACAAGTAGGTTTTTTACCCCATTGTCGCGCAAGTAAAGCAGACTATCTTCAACAACAGGCGAGCCGTAACGCATCGCAAGGCTGACTTCCACCCGGCCTGTCAAGTACTGTTGCAACTGAGTGTAAAGCGCATCGGAATAGACCTGCAAGGGTGAGCCCTGTGGTAGCCAAATTTTTGTATACGCGGCGGTAGTCCGCCCCTGGCGCAATGGAATAAGGACCAATCGCAGCAACGGTATCCATAACCAGCGGGGCAAATCCACCACTCTTGGGTCAGACAGAAATTCAGCCAGAAAGCGTCCCACAGCCTTCTTTTCCAATGAATCCGGCGTTCCAAGGTTTACGAGCAATACACCATTTTTAGACATCAATATGCCTTGAACAAAGAAAAAAGTTGTTGCTAAAATGCGACATGAAATGAGATTTTGCAACTTGTGCGCATCAGATTCAAGCCTGTAATACGCAGTGATATCGCTGAGCTGCTGTTAACCAACGTATTTAATGGCGATTTGACCTGTAAGGTTTGAAATAGCCGGAAGAGCCAATATGTTGCAGTTACACAACAATCTCCACTTGCTCTGGGCAAAAGGGACATAAGGTCTTGTAAAATCAGTTTTTTCTGCTAGCATGGCCATTCAGTTGCAGATGCAATAAGGCTGGATGTTGCCCGTATGAGTCGTATCTCTCTAACCACCATGTTTTTGCTAGCTGGCCTATTCGCCGTAAGTGCGAATGCGGCACCTATGGCGTACAGCATCAACTCAGATAGTGGTAATCTGGCAACAGCCGACAGCCTTTATGCCATTAACCTGTCAACCGGTAGCGATCAGCAAATCGGCAGATTGTTTAACGGTATTGAGACCCTAATCGATACCGAGGGTTTGGCCATCGCTCCAGATGAGACACTGTGGGGTATTGATGACGATTCCCTGAGCATTTTCCCAATCAACGTTGCAAGCGGCGCAGTTAATTTTAGCAAAGAAAAAAAATTGGTTGGTATTCCTGCCGGGGGTGGTAACGACTTTGGCATGACCTTCACTTGTAATAACTCTTTGTTCATTACTTCTGTTAAAACCCAAACGCTTT
>CAYZLS010000013.1:0-14156 GCA_964479355.1 uncultured Wenzhouxiangellaceae bacterium
CTGGCTGATTTTTTTGATCCCTTTTTTGAAAGCAGCAATTTCACCATCCGTGGTAATTCCGCCTTCGGGGGAAATACCCAGCAGCATGTGGTTTCCCAAGCTTTGGTTGATCTTAAGATAGGCCTGTTCCAAAATTTCCGGGTCTTCATGGCGGCCTGCGATGGGGATGGCCTTGCTGGTTTTGAAGATGAACTTCAACAATGGCAGCTGAAAAATTTTATGGGACATGACAAACTGCACCGGCCCCCTAGCCGGGATGTTTTCCATGCCATGAACCTCAACCCGATAGATGGTGTGGATGAGAATCCAGACCAGGAAGCGCCTCAGAAACTCAGGCACAATGGTGAATATGTAAGTAGCCACCACCAGATTGAGTAAGGCCGTAGTCAGAAACAGTTCCGGAATGCTAAAGCCTGCACGGCCCAGCAATAGCATCGCCATGGTCGCTGAAACAACCATGAATAAAGCATTGAGGATATTGTTGCCGGCGATGACGCGGGAGCGGTGGTCCAGGTCAGTCTGCTGTTGGACCAGCGCATACAGCGGCACGATATAAAACCCGCTGAAGATACCTATCATCATCAGGTCCAGCACGATGCGCCAGTTGGCACCATGGGTGAAGAAATTGCCCAGTGTGGTATAAACCGCGGGTTCAACCGGGCTGGCAAAATACATGTCGATACCGAACAAGGTCAGGCCCAAGGCGCCTAAGGGCACCAAGCCGATCTCAACCTGGCCGCCGGACAAGCGCTCACACATCAGGGAGCCGGCGCTTATGCCGACAATGAACATGGCCAGCAAGGTAGACATCAAACTGGCGTCCCCACTCAGAATATTTTCTGAGAAACTCGGAATCTGGACCAGAAATGTTGCCCCAAAAAACCAGAACCATGAAATACCCAGCACGCTATTGAGCACAATGCGGTTTGAGCCGATAAAGCGGATGTTGCGCACCGTCTCAGCCAAAAAATTCCAGGATATTTTAAGCTCCGGGGCAACCGCCGGAAGTTCGGGGATGTTGCGACTGGCTAAATAGCCGGCAACTGCTGTGAGTAAGGCCGCACCACTTACCCACACTGGCCAGGTGCTTTCAATACTCATTAGTAACGGGCCGGCGATGGTGCCGGCCAGGATAGCGACAAAAGTGCCCATTTCCACCAGTGCATTACCACCGATCAGTTCATTCCGCTTGAGTACCTGAGGAATCATGCCGTACTTGATCGGACCGAACATGGTGGACTGGAAACCCAGCAAAAACAGCACGCCGAGCAGCAAGGGCAGGTAGTTCAGCCAAAAGCCCAGCGTTGCGAGCGCCATGATGAATATTTCGAATAGCTTGACGTGGCGAATCTGCCGGGATTTCTCAAACTTGTCCGCGACTTGACCGAACAGGGCAGAAAATAGGAAAAAAGGCAGCATAAAGACCAGTGCACTGAGGTTTACGACCTGGTTGGTATTTAAGCCTGCCAGTTGGCTGGCGTTAAACACCAGCATGGCCGCCAGCGCGTTCTTATATATATTGTCATTGAACGCGCCCAGTGCCTGGGTGATAAAAAACGGCATGAAACGCCGCTGTCGGAACAGGTCAAATTGGGATTGGTTCGACATGCCTTCAACTTATAACGAGGTCAACACACCTGCTATCGTGGCTGTCATCATGGTCGCCAGGACGCCACCGAGTACCGCACGCAGACCCAGTCTTGCAATATCGGAGTGGCGGTTGGGCGCCAGGCCTCCGATACCACCCAGTTGTATCGCAATCGAGGAGAAATTGGCAAAACCACACAAGGCGTAGGTGGAAATTAGTACCGAGTGATCAGAAAGTGCCTGTTTGATCTGGCCAAGGTGCAAATACGCGACAAATTCATTAATGACGATTTTTTCGCCGATCAGCCCACCAACCACAACCGCTTCGTTCCAAGGTATGCCGATAATCCAGGCCAGCGGTGAGAGTATATAACCCAAGATGATAGACATGCTCAGGGGTTCACCAAGTACCACTTCCAGACCGGTTACCTGTCCAACCCACGCCAGCGGAAAATTGATCATGGTAATCAAGGCAAAAAATGCCAGTAGCATGCCACCAACATTCAGCGCCAGTTTCACGCCATCTGCTGCGCCATTGGCAGCAGCCTCTATGACATTGGTGGCAGTTTTCTCAATTTCCAGGTGGACTGAGCCTTTAGTCAGAGACTGTTCGGTTTCCGGCTTCAGCAGCTTGGCGATAACGATGGTTGCCGGTGCGGCCATCACGCTGGCCGCCAGTAAATGGCGGGCGTAGAACAGTCTTTGTACCTCATCAGTGCCACCGAGCATGGCAATATACACGGCCAGTACAGCGCCGGCGATGGTTGCCATGCCACCGACCATCATCGTAAACAGTTCGGATTCTGTCATTTTTGCTATATAAGGGCGGACTACCAGTGGCGCTTCAGTCTGGCCGATAAATACGTTGGCAGCGACCGACAGGGATTCAGCCCCGCTGATCCGCAAAACTTTCAGCATCACCCAGGCCATACTCTGCACAATTTTTTGCATGATACTGAGGTGATAGAGCACCGCCATCAATGAAGCAAAGAAAATAATGGTGGGCAACACCTGGAAAGCAAAGATAAACCCAAATTCGGTTGCATTGGCCAGGTCGCCAAATATGAACTGGGCACCGATCATTGCAAAGTCGATGACTTTGACAAACACCCGGCTGATCACATCAAAAAACTCCCGCCCGCCCGGCACTAGGATGACAATAATGGCGAACATGATCTGCAGGCCGATACCGGCTGCAATCTGCCGCCAATCCACTGCTTGCCGATTGCTGGAAAATGCCACCGCAACAGACATTAAAACGGCCAAGCCGAACAAACCAAAAGCAATGCTGCCTATCATTCAATACTCCTTGGGGGAAATGATTATTGTTTGAGAAGTGAATCAAACCCGCAATGTATCGGCTTTATCGGTAACAGGCAAATTGATGCGCGTAGGAAGAACGATCTGTAGGACCGACGAGCTCGCTCGTCGGGAACCTGAATTAGTTCCCCAGTAGCTAAGCTGCTAGGTCCCACAGGCTCGTCGGTCCCACATCTCAAAGTTTAATATCTGCCCAATGCCCCGTGGCCCACTGCTGAGCACTTACGATTGCCTGTCCAATTCGATACAGGCAATTGATGATCCAAACACCCAACAGACCAAAACCCAGCACTGACCCGACCAGGTAAGCAAACGGCAGGAAGAATACCCATTGTGCAATGACGCTGATCCACATACTACGCCGGGTATCACCGGCCCCGACCAGCGCGTTCAGCAACACCATACCCATGGTGTCAAACCCAATGGACAGGGCCCACAGAAACATCGGTAAATATGCCAATTGGCGGGTTTGAGGGTTGTTTAGAAATATGCCGAGCAGCGGCTCAGCAAAGGGTATCAGTAGCAAGGAGAGTGCCAGCCCGTAAAGCAGGCTGATGGCGGCAGCGTTCCAGCCCCACAGGGCTGCATCCTCGCGATCACCCCGGCCCAGTGCATTGCCCACCAGCGTTGTGGCGGCCAGTGAGACCCCGAATGCCGGCAGGATCGCAGTGATGTGGAAGGTCATCAATACGTTGACTACAGCAATTTCAGCGGTGCCGATTTGGCTGACTATCCAGATCAGTGTCACCAGGCCGGTGGCGAAAAACAGTTGTTGCAGGCTGGAGGGCAGGGACAGTTTAAATTGTTGCAGTAGCGTTGAGCGGGACGGAATACGATGCAAAAAGCCTTTATCACGCGCATGGCGCAGCGCAAAAAAGAAATACAAACCCGTGCCAATGTACATCGATATGGTGGTTGCGAGGCCGGCACCCAGTACGCCCAGTTCCGGCATGTTGAGGTGGCCAAATATCAACACCCAATTCAGGAAAATGTTGATAGCGTGCATGATCAGCAAGGTCCGCAGGTACAGGCCGGTCATATGGATGGCGCTCCAGTAGCCGCGGAAGGAAAAATTCATTCCGACGGCGACCATGCACAGAATCCGGGCCTCTAGATACGGTACGCCCTGCTCGATGACAGCAGGATCACTGCTAAGAAACTGGTAGGCAGAGGGTATGGCGAGAAATAACAGTGCACACAGTGGCACACCGATTAACAGGGACAGGATCAACCCGCCATTTAAGGGAATAGCGGTCTCATCGTATCGTTCCTCTCCAAGCCGTCTGGCTGCGAGTGCCTGCACACCGGCGGACAAGCCGATGATGAATGAAATCGCCAGGTAATTGGCGAAGCTGCCGATTCCGGTTGCCGCCAGCGCGGTATCTCCGAGGTGGCCGACCATACCGATATCGACCAGGTTCAGAATGTTTTGCGACATCATGCCGCCCATGATGGGTAAGGCAATAGCCCAGATTGCTTTGCGTCTGTCCCGCCCGGGGAACAGTGCCAGCATCCGGTGGTGTAGCTGCGGCGGGTTCATTCAGAGAAAAGCAGGGTTTCGCAGGTGGCAGCAAAATGAATCTTCGGCCAGCGCTCTTCGGTCAGTTGCAGGTTAATTCGAGTTGGGGCGAGGTAAACCAGTTGCCCGGCAGCATCCAGAGCCAGGTTGCTGGACAATTGGTAGGTGAAATCCTTCAGCATTTTTTCATCCTCACAACTCACCCAACGGGCCGTTTGCACATTGACGTTCTCAAATACCGAATCAACCTTGTATTCATGCTTTAGCCGGTAGGCTACCACGTCAAACTGCAGTATTCCGACGGCACCCAAAATCAACTCATTGCTGATCAGCGGGCAGAAAAACTGGGTTGCACCTTCTTCGGATAATTGCAGCAAGCCTTTTTGCAGGGCTTTTAGCTTGAGTGGGTCTCGCAATTGCGCCCGGCGGAAGAGTTCCGGTGCAAAATTGGGAACCCCCGTAAACTTGAGTTTTTCACCCTCGGTAAAACTATCACCAATGGCAATCGTGCCATGGTTGTGGATACCGATGATGTCGCCGGGCCAGGCTTCTTCCACGTGGTCGCGGTCCTGGGCCATGAAGGTCAGCGCATTGGGTATTTTGATGTCCTTTTTCAAGCGCACATGATGCAGCTTCATACCCTGGTAGAAACGGCCTGAACAGATGCGCATAAAGGCGATCCGGTCACGATGGGCCGGGTCCATATTGGCCTGGATTTTGAAAATAAATCCACTCAGGGCTGATTCCCTGCTGGCTACACTACGCCCACTAGTTTCCCGGGAACCCGGTAGCGGGGCATGTTCTACGAACGATTCCAGTAAAGGGGTGACGCCAAAATTATTTATTGCTGAGCCAAAAAATACTGGCGTCTGGGTCCCTTCCAAATATGCTTCAGGATCAAATTTGCGGCTGGCACCCTTGACCAGTGCAAGCTCATCACGTAACTCCCGGGTATCATAGATTCCCAGCCGTTCATCCAGCAGTGGATTATCAAGGCCGGGGATAATTTCAGCCTGTTGGGTGACATAATTTTTGCCCACTTCATACAGATGCACAGCATCATCGATGAGGTGGTACACACCCTTAAGACGTTGGCCCATGCCGATGGGCCAAGTAATCGGTGCACATTGGATGCCCAGCACAAATTCCACTTCATCGAGCAGTTCAATCGGGTCGCGGCCTTCGCGGTCCAGCTTGTTGATAAAGGTAAAAATGGGCGTCTGGCGCAGTCGGCAGACCTCCATCAGCTTGATCGTGCGCTGCTCCACACCTTTGGCGCAGTCAATCACCATCAGGGCAGAATCCACCGCAGTGAGGGTGCGGTAGGTATCCTCGGAAAAATCGGCGTGTCCGGGTGTATCCAGCAGGTTGATGACGCAATCCTGGTAGCTGAATTGCATCACCGAACTGGTGACAGAAATGCCCCGTTCCTTTTCTAGCTTCATCCAGTCTGAGGTGGCGTGGCGTGCAGCTTTTTTAGCCTTGACGGTACCCGCCATCTTGATGACGCCGCCAAACAGCAACAATTTCTCAGTCAGTGTGGTTTTACCGGCATCAGGGTGAGAAATAATAGCGAATGTACGTCGCCGAGCAATTTGTTGTTGTAGTTCTGACATGCTGTAAATTCAGACCGCTGACAGGGGCGCAGATTTTAACAGACATGGCGTTGCAGGGCCGATGAGTTTACTCACCGGCTCTACATTGGTATTGGCAATGGGCTATAGGCTAGTGGTGGGAATGATTTGCTTGAGTCTTTCGGCCAGAAATTTGCCGGTGTGACGAAACATGGGGCATCCTTGTTATTTTTTGAGTCCCGACTATGACCTTTTTTGTGTAGGTGCAACGAGCTGTGGGACCGACGAGCTTGCTCGTCGGGAACTGAATCGATTGTGATACTTAGGTTCCCGACCAGCAAGCTGGTCAGTCCTATAGGCCCCTCAGGTATCCATTAGATATCAGGTTCCATAAACCCTAGGTATTGCGTCGTGTAGAACCTTCGCGGTTGGTGAAATCCTGGAATTTATCCTGCGCTTTGTCAGCAAATTCCTACCCCCAAAGAGCCAGGCCCTGGAACAGGGATTTACTGCGCTCGGAGGTTTCCGACATGAACAGGCCCAGCAGAATATACGACACCAGGGTGGTGAAGGCATAAAAAACGCCGAGCACGATGGTGACCAGTCGAAGCAGCCAGACTTCCTGATGTAAACGCCCCGCCAGCGTTTGGCAAACTCCCAATACGATCGGCTGCCCGGGTTCCCCGTTCAGGTTTCTCTTGAGGCTTGCAAAAAAATATCGTCCTGCATGATTTTCTCCTGTTTCATTAACCATGGTCGCAGTACTAGTACAATGTAACGATGCAGAATCCATGCCAAATGTGCCAAAAGGCCTGTGTTGGCTGTATGTATGACCGAACATTCATGTATTGGAATATATCTTTTCAAAATTGGGATATTTTCGCCAATTACTGTTGCGAACCACCACTTTCACAACTGGTTGGTTCTGCATGCTAGACTTTTCGGGATTCATATTTAGGGGTACTGAATTTTGACTAGGGCCATCGCCTACATTGATACAACCCGCATGGTGCGTGGCATGTCGGCCGGCACACAACGCTTGTTTCAGCGGCGTGAATATATTGACCGCATCAATGTCTTTCCGGTACCCGATGGCGATACCGGAACCAATATGGCTTTTGGCTTTAAAGTCATTCATGAGGCGCTTTTGCAGCGGGCTAACCAGCGCTCCTTAAAAACCTTGATGGCGGCAGTGGCCGATGCCTCGCTGGAGGGTTCCCGGGGTAATTCCGGCGCCATCATGGCGCAGTATTTCCATGGTTTCAGTGCCTCTCTTGAAGGCAATGTGACGCTGACGGGAGCAGACCTGGCGACCGCCAGTAACGCCGGCGCTAGGCTCGCCTGGACAGCCATGGCAGAGCCGGTGGCCGGGACCTTGCCGAGCGTGCTGGAAGATTTTTCGACCGGTCTGGAAAACAAAGTCCAGCAAGGTGTTGATGATATCCATGAGCTGTTTGAACACGCGCTGCAATGCGCTCGGGAATCACTGGCCCGCACCCCCGATTTGTTGCCGGTGTTGAAACAGGCAGGCGTGGTAGATGCCGGTGGCCAGGGTTTTGTGGACTTGCTCGAAGGTATCTGGGAGTACATTGAAAGTGGTCATAGTGATGCAGCCCAGGCACCCGATGAGACGGACTTGCCGGGCTTTGACAGCTTGCTGGAAATGGATCCGGGAGCGCATCGTTTTTGTACCGAATGTGTGATCCAGGGTGATGATCTGGATTGCGCCGTGATCATGCAACATCTGGGGCAGCTCGGTTGTAGCTCGCTGATGGTGGTTGGCAGCCGTAAACGCGTACGGGTTCATATACATGTGAACAGCCCGGGCGAGGCTTACCTGGCCTGTGAGCGCTTCGGGGCACTTCACCAGCAAAAAGCGGATGACATGCAGCGTCAGCATGGTTTGATGAATCAAGTCGGTAAGGTAGCCATAGTCACAGATTCCGGCGCAGACATCCCGTTTGAGGAACAGGAAAGACTGGCCATCCACATGGTATCTGCGCGCCTGACATTCGGTACTACGGAGTACATTGATCACATTTCATTGCAGCCTGCCGAGCTCTACCGTATGCTCGAAGAAAGTGAGGAAATGCCAAAAACCTCGCAGCCGCCCGTGCGGGATTTCAGCCGTCAATACGACCTGTTGACCAGCCACGGTTACCAGGTCATGTCGGTGGGTTTGTCCGAAGCTATCAGTGGCACTACCCAAGCTGCGCATCAGGCAGCTGAACAGTTTGCCGGGCGGGTACGCGCATTTAACACCCAGAGTGCCAGTTCCGGGGAGGGTGTCCTGGCCGTGATTGCGGCTGAGGCCGCCCAGCAAGGCATGTCGCTGGATGAGATTGAAGCCTTACTGCGCGAATATCAGCCTTTGACCCAAACTTTCGCGATACCTGCAGATCTAAGCTACATTGTACGTGGAGGGCGGCTGCCGGCCTGGGTCAAAAAGGTGACTGAATTTCTGCGCATCAGCCCGTTGATAACTGCTTACAATGGGCGCTTCAAGCTGGCTGGCTTCAGCCTAGGAATTGGCGCAAAACCAGCGGCCCTAGGCAAGCTTGCTTTGCGCAAAATGGACCCGCATTCGACCTACCGCATTTTGATCGCCCATGGTGCAAATCCTGACGGTGCCATCGAGCTGCGAAGGTATATACTAGAGCGGCACGACCGGGTGCATTCCTGCCACGTGACCGAAGCAGGACCAGCTCTGGGTGTGCATCTGGGCCCCGGTGGCCTGGTGGTTGGTTTTTTACCCCAGCCGGCACAATTAATCTAAGACTTAAGGACTGCAACAACACAAGTCATGGCTGCACTCATCGCAAAAATCATATTGGCCTACCTGTTAGGTTCAGTATCCGGCAGTCTGCTGCTGGGCAAGTTCAAAAAAGTGGATATTCGCCAACACGGCAGTGGCAATGCCGGTGGCACCAATGCATTTCGCACCCAGGGGCTGGTTTTTGCGATTGGAGTGGTACTGATCGATGTCGGTAAAGGCTTTATAACAGCCCGCTGGATACCTTTGCTGAATATTGGCGGGGCAGCCTCGTTGCTCGATCCTGGCTTGCTCATCATGGCTTGTGGTTTTGCGGCTGTGCTGGGGCATTGTTACCCTGTCTGGCACGGTTTCCGCGGTGGTAAGGGTGCGGCAACTGCAGTGGGAGCCCTGATCGTAATTGAACCCTGGTTGTTATTGCCAATGGCCGTGGCCTGGTTGGTAACACTGGTGGCGACAGGTTATGTAGGCCTGGCAACGGTGGTTGCCGGGTATAGCCTGGCACCTGCTGCGTGGTGGCTGAGTAATGGCGCTTTGTTGGTGTTTACCCTGGTGCTGGCCTTTTTCCTGCTCTATACCCACCGCAGCAATATGCGTAATCTGCGCGACGGTACAGAGAATCGCTTTAAGCGGATACGGATATTTCCCCGCAGGTAATTCGCAGTTCCGACCGAAATTGAATTGATGCGCAGCGCGGTAATTCAACACCTGGTCCATCAACTTTCAGCCACCGACACGCAATCCGGACAGGCCATTGCCGATAAGCTGGGTTGTAGCCGTGCGGCAGTCTGGAAGCACATCCAAACCCTGCGCAGCCTGGGTATAGAAGTCGATGCTGTTGCTGGCCAGGGTTACCGCCTTAAGGAGCCGCTGGAACTACTCGAGCCGGCTTTAATCCTTGCGCAAATGCAACCCACAGCACAGCAAAAATTGACCGAGCTGCGGGTCGAGCCGGCCGTAGATTCAACCAATTCCACACTGCAACGAATGCCATTATCAGACCAGCATGGTGCCGCCCTACTTGCCGAGCATCAGGTGGCAGGGCGTGGCCGGCGCGGCCGGCAATGGCATTCACCGTTTGCCAAGAACCTGTATTTATCGCTCGGCTGGAAGTTTGAGCAGTCCATTGCCGAGCTCGGTTGTTTGTCTTTGGTGTTGGCACTATCTGCCGCCCGAGCCTTGAGCCGAGTTGGGCTTGTAGGCCACCGGATCAAATGGCCCAATGACCTGTTGCTCAATGGGCACAAGCTATGCGGCTGCCTGGCAGAAGTGCAGGGCGATGCCCAGGGGCCCTGCCACGCGGTGTTGGGCGTGGGGGTGAATGTTCACATGCCAGCACCGGCAGCCAACGCCAATATTGATCAGCCCTGGACCGATTTGCAGCAGGTATTACCCGGCTGTTCTCGCAATGAGTTGGCGGCCCGGTTGCTGGAAGAATTAACCAGCCAGCTAACTCTGTTTGCCAGCGAAGGCTTTGCCCCATTTGCAGCACAATGGAAGCATCTGGACGGCCTTAAGGGAACAACAATCGATATCGTTGTGGGTAATCAGACCCTGAATGGCAAGGTGGCTGGAATTGACCCGCAGGGCGCACTAATACTCGTTACAGATGAAGGCACAAAGCATCTGCATTCTGGTGAGGTGGGGCTCGATTGTGCGGTACACTGAAAGCCTTCATGAAAAGTAAATTAAAGGCCCTTTTAATCATGGCACTGGCTACCGGCACCCTCAATGCAGATCCACCCGGCGTGGTCTATACCCCCCAATTGCGCCAACAGCTTGATGCAGGCTTGCAGACACTTGGCAAGGACTATCAACCGCGCACCGAGCATCTGCACGAAGACGGGCGACCCAAATTTACCAACCGTTTGATCCTTGGGGACGCACCCTACCTGCGCCAGTACGCCCACAATCCGGTGGATTGGCACGCCTGGGGGCCTGAGGCATTTGCGATCGCCAGGCGTGAGGGCAAACCCGTATTTCTTTCCATTGGCTATTCCACCTGTCACTGGTGTTATGTGATGGAGCGGGAGAGCTTTGAATCCATCGAAGTGGCTGAATATCTCAACGCCCATTTCATCTCCATCAAGGTCGATCGTGAACGCCGGCCTGATATCGATGAAATTTACATGGCCGCGGTACAGATCATTACGGACCAGGGCGGCTGGCCGATGTCGAGTTTTCTGACTGCCGCGGGTAAAACTTTTTTTGGCGGGTCCTATTTTCCACGAGCCCAATTCCTGGTACTGCTGCAGCGGGCCAACAAGGTCTGGAACGAAGACCGTGAAGACCTCAACCTGCAGGCGGACAACATCGCGGCTGCAGTCAGCCGCCATCTTGATCAGGCTCAGGCCGCCGACTCGCTGAGCCAAAACGCAGCGGCAACGGCTGCGCAACAACAGTAGCAACGCCACGATGCACAGCACGGCGGTTTCAGCCCGGCACCCAAGTTTCCTAACGAGCCCGATTACTTGTTCTTGATCGATTTTGCCTTACGTAACGCCGAGCAGGAGCTCACCAGCCTGATTCGGTTTGACCTGCAAAACATGGCCAGGGGCGGTATTTACGACCAGATCGGTGGGGGTCTTCACCGCTATTCCACCGATAATGACTGGCTGGTGCCGCATTTTGAAAAAATGCTCTACAATCAGGCACAGCTGGCGCGGGTCTATCTGGATGGGGCTGCCCTCAGCAGGGAGGCAGAGTTTAGCCGCGTGGCCCGCCAGATACTTGACTATGTGTTACGCGACATGACGGCCCCGGACGGCGGCTTTTATTCGGCCACCGATGCCGACAGCGAGGGCAGCGAAGGAATATATTTCTTGTGGGCGCTCGCACAGGTGCAGGCTGTATTATCGAAACCCGATGCCGCGCTGGCAATCAAGCTTTTCAACCTGACTGAAGCCGGCAACTTTGAAGACTCGAACATCGCCCACCTGAGCGCTGCTGCCGATGCACTGGTAGCGGCAGAAAGACTTTCATCGGCAGCGTTCCTGAAGCGCGTGGATCATATCCGGAAGCAGTTGTACACAGCCAGGGAGCAGAGTAAACCATTGGCTCCTGAGTGCCAATGGTTTTACTCTGCTCCCATCAACTTTGCAGCGAGATCCTCAGCGGATTTCAGATACTCAGGCTCAGCTTAGAGAACTCCGACCACCAGTGCCAGGCCGACCCCAAACAGGAGGATGCCCACTAGGATCTGGATGCTGGTCATGGTTACCTTGTGCAGGAAACGTTTGCCCAGCATAACGCCGGCAAAAGCCGAGATGGCACCAGTTGCCACCAGTGGCCATCCTCCGAAGTTGCCTAGATTACCACCGGCTGCCGTAAACAGCGCCATGTAGATGGAAATACGGGTCAGATCCACCCCGAAACCAATGACCGCATTGCTGCCGACGAAGCGCTTGGAGCTCAGACCGGTCTTGGCAAGAAATGCCGATCTCAACGCGCCCTGGTGACCTGAGAGCCCGCCAAAAAAGCCGGAAAGTACTCCGCCAAGCGGTAGAAATCGGTGTTCAAATTTAAGAGTGCGAAAATGCGGCAGCAATTCAAACAGGGCAAAAGCAATCATCAGCAAGCCAATGATCAGCTTGATCGGGGTGATTTCAAAGATGGTCTCATTAATTAGCTCCAGCCTGATACTGTAATCGTTCTGGGCAATCCACCCCAGCGCCAGCGCGCCCAGCACTGCTGCGCCAATCGCTGGCAACCCGAACCTCAACACCACTTGCTTATCGGCGTGGCGTCCCAGCAGGGATACCTTGAACAGATTATTGGCGCCATGCACTATAGCGGTAGCAACCACGGCCACCTCAGCCGGAAAAAACAGGGCAAAAACAGGCAATAACAGAGTCCCCAGTCCAAACCCGGAATACAGGGTGAGTCCAGCAGCAAATAGTGCTGCGAGTGCAACGGTCAAGTAAGCAGTCATAGGCTGAATTATAATGGCCCCGCTTCAAAAGGATAGTAATTATGAAAATTGCTCTGGTGCAACAAGAAACCGGCCACGACCGCGAAGATAACCGGGTACGTGAATTACTCGCGGTTGATGAGGTGGTGCACAACGGCGCCAGCATCATCTGTTTTGCGAAACCACAGACTAGCGCTTTATAGTGACTGACTGGTTAAATAATTAGAGTCGGAATAATCAAATGTCTATCGAACCAGCCACAATAAAAAACTTTGAAACCGGTGTGTACAGGCCGCCCAGTGAGGGTGGCAGCCATTCGCTGTTAATCCGGGTTACTCGCAATTGCCCGTGGAACCGGTGCACCTTTTGCAACATGTATAAAGGCGAAGAATATTCTTTGCGTCCGCCGCAGGAAGTCATCGCTGATATCGATTTCATGGCTGCTATCTGCAAGCAGCTCAGCGCGCTTTCCCGGCAACTCAATTATGAGGGTGAGATTAACCGGAATGTCGCCATGGCCATGCTCAATAAAGATCCGACGCTCAACAGCCATGCGGGTTTTGTGATGGTCTATCACTGGCTGCTTGCGGGTGGTAAAACGGCTTTTTTACAGGATGCCAACACCCTGATCATGGCAACCGATGAGCTCGTGGAAGTCCTCAGGCACCTGCGAGAATCCCTGCCGTCACTCGAGCGCGTAACCAGCTATGCTAGGTCCAAGACCATTGCTCAAAAATCGGCAGAAGAGCTACAGGAAATCTACAAGGCCGGGCTCACCAGACTGCATGTCGGCCTTGAAAGCGGTGATCCTGCCCTGCTGCAAAAGATCAAAAAGGGTGTCACCGCCCACGGGCACATCAAGGCCGGTAAAAAAGCTATGGCAGCCGGCTTCCAGTTATCCGAATACTGGATGCCGGGGCTGGGCGGCAAGGCCATGTGGGAAGAGCACGCCATCAATACAGCCCAGGTATTGAACGAAATCAACCCCCACTACATCCGCTCCAGACCCTTTTACCCAGCGCCAGGCACAGCGCTTTGTGAAGAACATGACAGCGGAGAGTTTCAACAACTGACAGCCACCGAGCAATTAATTGAATTGAAACTGATGATAGAGAATCTGGATTTTACCGCTAGGGTCTGCTTTGACCATGCCAGCAATTTCTGGCGTGGAAAAGATGGCGACCTACTGCTCAGCCAGAGTTATGAAGGCTATCAATTCCCCGAGCAAAAAGCCGCCGTTTTGGGCTTGCTTGACGAAGGGCTACAGACGCTGCAATGGGCAAGGGTAACGGGGTGGGAGTAAAAGTCTTTGGCTCGTATTTTTTCAATAGCCCACCTCACAGCACGTTTATCTGCATCGCTACCGGCCATCCTCGGGCCGACTTCAGAGGTCAATGACGCCAGTATCTCCTAGGCGAGATCACTCGACAGGGCTTCACGTTGTAACTGCTCAACCACTGCATCGGTTGTATT
>CAYZLS010000014.1:0-13900 GCA_964479355.1 uncultured Wenzhouxiangellaceae bacterium
ACAAATGTGAAGCCAGATGCGGTGCAAAACCGGATAGGACAAACTGTAACTGTCAGAAATATGTAAAAACATTTGTATTCTCTTGATTGATTGTCATATCTATCATTTCGAGGTTCGCCTTGGTGAAATGTTCGGGCTAGCAGGCCCTATTTCAGATTGTATCCACTGTGCATCGAAAGACTTCTGCTCGGCAAAAGCCCGGTGGCTCTTGTCGGTAACCGAGAACCAGTATGCACAGGCCAAGTTTGCCGCCATGGCAAACAAAGTGGGATAAGCGTAGGGGAAGATCGGCTGCTCAAAGCCCAATAAAGTGACCCAGACGGTTGGGCCCAGCAGGACCAGAATCAAGGCTGTGGCAAGCCCCGCGTAACCGCCGGCCAGGGCCCCACGGGTAGTAAATCTGGACCAGTACATGGATAAAAACAACACCGGGAAATTCACACTGGCGGCTATAGCGAGCGCGATCAGTGCCAGCACGGCTACATTCTCACCCTCCAGCAGGATTGCCAGGGCCATGGTTGTTAAGCCAATCAGCAAGGTGGTGATGCGGGAGATGCGTAATTCTGTATCCCGGTCGCTCTTGCCGTTACGGATAACATTGGCGTAGATGTCATGTGAGACCGCGGCGGCAGCGGACAAGGTCAGGCCGGATACAACCGCCAGAATGGTGGCGAAGGCCACGGCGGAAATAAAACCAAGAAACAGGTCGCCACCGATGACTTTTGAAAGATGCACGGCCGACATGTTGACCCCACCGATAAGGCCACCGTCAGCACTTAAAAACTCCGGATTTTTACTGACAAAAACGATGGAGCCGAGACCAATAATAAAAATCAGGCTTTGAAAATAGCCAATAAACCCAATTGCATAGGCCACAGAACGTCTCGCCTGGCGCGTGTCCGGGACTGTGAAAAACCGCATCAATATATGTGGCAGGCCGGCAGTTCCAAAGATGAAAGCCAAGCCGATCGAGATGATGGTGATCATGTCAGTAAACATCACTCCGGGCGCCATGATGGCCGTGCCTTTGGGGTGTGTTTCAACTGCAGCGTTCACCAGTGCACCAAAATCAAAACCCATCATGGACATGACGCCATAGCCCATGATGCTGCCACCTGTGAGCAGTAGCACAGCCTTAACGGTTTGAATCCAGGTGGTCGCCAGCATTCCGCCAAACATCACATACAGTGCCATCAACACACCCACCAATATGACGGCATATTCATAAGGTAAACCAAACAGGATCTGAATCAGCGCGCCTGCCCCCACCATCTGAGCCAGTAAATAGGGAATTGCCACCGCGAGGGAACCGATCGCCGACATAGTCCTGACCGGTTTATGTTCCAGGCGGAAGGCAACGACGTCAGAGAAAGTGTATTGCCCGAGGTTGCGTAATCGCTCTGCCACCAGCAGCAGAATAACTGCCCATCCCAGTGTCCCGCCGAGAATAAACAACATGCCATCCATGCCGGTGCTATAAACCAGCGCAGTAACACCTAAAAATGTTGCTGCCGACATGAAGTCACCGGCGATCGCGAGTCCATTTTGAAACCCGCCAATAAGCTTACCTGCAGCGTAAAAATCCGCACGGGTTTTGGTCCGTGAGGCTGCCCACCAGGTAATGAACAGGGTAATGCCAATAAACACGAAAAACATCGCGATGGCGGTGATATTGAGATCTCGCCCACTCCCGTCCAGGGCTTGTGCGTTACCGGCAGCCAGCCAAAGGAGCAACACAATGGGCTTCAGTCGGTGTTTCATCGGTTAACCTCAGCAATGATTTTTTGCTCGAGCGGTTCAAAAAAACGATTCGCAATCCGCACATAAACCAGGGTAAGAATAAAGGTCGTGGCAAGGATGCCATAGCCCATGATTACGCCGAACGGGACCACGCCATCGGCGAATACCGGTCGGGCAAGAAAAGCGGGAGAATAAACGGACAACAGTCCAAAGGCTAGGTAAAGCCCCAGCAAAAGCAGGAGAAAAGACCATGCGACCCATCGGCGCACCGCCACCAGTCGCTGGAAGTTCTTGTTACATAGAATCTCTTTATCTGCTTGTGAAAGCATATACATTATCTCCTGGGCTTGATTTTCTGGCATAAGAGAATCTGTTCATGCTTGAGTTTGGGTGCTTATAGTCCATGACGTCATCGAAACATACCAGTCGCAATCGCAACCTGGGTACGCCCGATGGGTGCTTGCGCGACCCCATTGCGTTTGGCCACCCTGCCTGGCTGGAAGGGCTGACCCGGCTGTGTCGTTGTATTGGGTCACCAGAATTTGAATCCCATTTACTCAAGTTACTCAATAAAGTCACCCCTGTTGATCACTATGTCGTGTTCACTTTTGGGTAAGGCGGTGCAGGTCATCTTTTTACCCATGGCCGAATGCAGGTTGCAGAAGCTCAGCAACTGGCTGATGACTACGTTAAGCACTTTCACCAGCAAGACCCAAATTATCAACAGATTTCCGGTGCTGCCGAGGGCTGTGAAGATTGCCTGCTTCCACTCGCCAATGATTCATTTTACAAAAACCATTTTTTTGACCGCCATGATCTGATCGATAAAGCCTCCACAGTTGGCAAGGTCGAGCAGGGTAGTGTGTACTGCAATTTCTATCGAATGGGTCGCTCCGGTCCCTACTCCGACAAGGACTGGCAACTGCTCGAATCTATCCTGCCATTGATCACAACCCTCATTTCCACGCATTACCGCGTTCTCCAATTGAGTCTGACAGGTGAACGGCGTCCATACCAGAACGCTCGCAGCCTGGTACACAACATCATTAGCAAGAATGTCTCTCCATTTTCTCAGTTAACCCCGCGCGAACGAGAAGTCTGTGAACGTATATTGTTGGGTTACACATCAGTGGGCATTGGGCTTGATCTTGAAATCGCACAGTCAAGCGTGATTACCTATCGACGCCGTGCCTATGAAAAACTGGCCATATCTACCCAAAACGAGCTATTTACGCTGTGCCTGACAGCCAGTGCAGTTGCTTGAGTTAAAACCTGTTATTCGTTTAAAGACCCTTTTTCCAGCGTTAAAATTTCTTCCATCAAGGCCGACCGCACTGCGCTCACATTTGCCAGCGGGGGCCGCCTGAGGCGGGAAATCTCCTGGCTTGAATAGGGGATAAAATCACCCGGTAATTCAGCCGGGCTAAAGTTTTCCAGAATCCAGTTCAGTACATCCGCAACTTCGGGATCGGTCAGTGCCGACTGGGATGTCCCGGGAACCCGGATCAGGAATTCCCGCCCACCTGCTACGTGTAGGAATTTGCCGACTTCATTTTTAAGGGCCGGCACTTTCCCCTCAGTTGCAGCACCATCGGGCAAGTGACAACCCTGACAATGCAAAATGTAGTTGATCTGTGATGAAGAAGCGGCTCCGGCTGGTGAACTCAAGCAGAAAATTAACAGCGCAAAGCTGTAGATCGTCAGTTGCATGGATAATTTATTCAGCCCATTCATCATGAATCTGCCGTTGCAAGGCCGAGCACCACTGCAGTGGAACAATTGTAAGTAATGTTCACCGCTGAGCCGGCACACCAGTTAATATCATTCGACTGGAACGGCTGATAGACCGGCCGGTCACCTTCGTTGCGATTACATAAACAACGGCCGCAGCTGGATTTGCCGCAGCAATCATTGTAGGAAATAATGTAATCCTTGCCATCAACAGGGTTGGTGCAGGTACCAATCCATGTGATGGGCGAGACTGTGGTTCCCGGTGGACAGGTGTTATAACTTCCACCACAGCAATCGCACAAAAAACCATCAATGGCACAATAACGCCAGTAATCGCAGCTTTGAGGGTTACCCGTTTCACTGGGGGCCGTGGGGCGTGAACTTTCACTTGCCCTGGCTACGGGTAATAACGGCACTGCCGCCCCACCCAATATCAATGTCCCGAGCCTGGCGATAAAGCCGCGGCGCGAGCTTTGTCGCGCAATGGTTCTCGCAGAATTTTCAGAAAACTTGTCGAGCCATCTCATATTATTTCTCCGTCGCGGCAGATGCTAGGCAACTTCTTGGTCCTGTTGTTGCTTCTTGAGATATTCCTGGATCGAAGCAACGCCCTGTTGGCGTGTTTCGAACAGGCTTTCTATATGTTCTCTGCTGTTTACCAGGCCCCGGGCACACAAAACACCCTTCTCATCAATGAGTGCTGCGAACGGTAACTTGGCAACCTGCATTGACAGACCCAACTGAGGCGAGAGCACGTAAGGCCAGGATTCCAGCTTCTTCTTTTTGAGCCATTCGCGGTGCTCTTTCTCGTCACCATCGCTTGCAAGTATGATCTCCAGCCAGTCAGCCTCAGACCTGCTCATAGCCTGCAGTACCGGGATCAGCGTTTTGCACACCGGGCAGGTTGGTGACAGGAAAAACAGCAGTGTGCTTTTTCCATCGTTGCGCTCAGCGCCAATTCGAAGTGCGTTACCAGCCAGTGTTTGCAGTTCAAGTACCGGTACCTGCTCGCCAGTTTTCAAGCCTTTGCCTGCCATCAATGCTCCGGCTGGTGCGACTCTTTCGTGTAATACGCCCAACTGGCGTACCAGTGCAAATACTACCGCTACCAGCACCAATACCAGCACCCACAAAACGAGATTAGAAATGATGAGCGTATTGATCATTTGATCATGACCCGTTGGCCAATGCATCTAGGCGTGGTGCCTGGGCCAGTAACTGATTCAATGCCAGGTACAAGCCGCTGGCCACTGGCACAGCCAACAAAATTACCAGTAAATCCAGCCAGTTCAGTTGCCTGACAGCCGTCAACTGCCCGCCGGGCAGTGCGGCGAACAGCACCAGGCCCAGAAAAACCATATTCCTAAAAACCAGCCAGCCTGAAATCACTTGCCTCGCGGCAGGCCCGTTACAACCGCAATCGATATCGTGCCTGCCTTTTAGCAGATTGATGCTGATGCCTGCTGAATAAACCAGCAGCAGCATGGCCAATAATACCAGCCCGGTAGTGTGCGCAATTGGGATCAGTACCAGCACTGACCCTGCCAACTCAAGCGCAATCAGGCCCCCCGCCACCAGCCACGATAAAACCGGCGGAGTGAGCTGGTAATCATCTATGGCTGCCTTAAAGGCAGCGGGCGCTCTAAGTTTGTGAGCCACCGCCACGCCAAACAGCAATGCCATGCAGATACAGATGATATTTGTGATGACAGGATCCATCAATCTCAGGGTGTTTGCAGCAGAGTCGGCGTGAAGCCGACTTCATTGATGTTGCGCAGGTGCTTCCCGTTCGCAGCAGTATAGACATCCAGCACCGGGTTGCCGATAAATATCGAAAACAACAGGGGCTCATTATCTTTGCTGACCTGGATGGAAGTTGCCAGTTGATTGAGTTTTATTTTTTGCAGTTGTTGCTGTGTTTTCAGATCATAAACCCAGACGTCCTGGCCTGGGTCTTTATGTGTGCCATCACCGCCCTGGTGTACCAGGGCATACAATTTGTCGCTGGCTGCATGCACTGCCAGGTGCTGGATGCCACCAGGTCGCCATGATTCCTTGCGTTCGGTTGGGTTGAATAAAGACCAGCTTTTGCCGGGCAGCGGTTCATCTCCGGAGACATCAACCGGGTAGACATTGCCATTGAAGGAAACAAAAATCCAGTGATCGCCCCAGCGTACGGCCTTTTCTGTCACCCAGTCGGCGTTCGGGTCAAAAAATGGCGGGTTGCGCTTTTTATTGGTTACTTCGCCCTTGTCATTTAGACTCACATTTAACAGGCTGCCGTCTCCACACAACATCAAGAAGCGGCGCGCGCCAGATGGTAGTACGAGGCTACAACCGGCAGTTTCAGTCTCACCCACCAGGCGTTGTTGTTTGAGGTCAACGATGCTGACGGATTGTGCGGGGGTGAAGTTGAAAACAATCAGAAAACGATTGTCATCTGTTATGGCAGAGTAGTTAAGCGTCGGCATGGCGGCAAAACGCTTGGGCGGAATAATGACCTCACCGGTCGGCTTGAGTTCGCGTGGGTCATAGAAAGTGATGACATCGGTACGTTTACCGCGCGTGCCTCGTGAAAAGTAGGTCTCCGGCGCATAGACCTGTGCATAGTCTGATGGCAATACCAATCCGATAAAACCCGATCCCGTGCTCAGCATGCCCACAAACTCTCCCGTATCACCATCGAGCAGGTAGGCCTTGCCATCTACCATGTGATGGAAAACGATATCGCTGACCCAGACCCAATGCGGGTTGGGTTTCGCGGGCAGGATAATGGACTTCGGCATGCCTTCGGACTTGATTTCAGCCACGCTCGACAGGGGTAAGGAGATTATCCCCAAGAGGAAAACCAGTTTTCGGAGCATAAACTTCACCTGATAAAAACGGGTGAAGATTGCCCTCCACTCATTTTGATTTTGTCACTTACCAACAATACTAGCCTACCTGGTCTCGTTTCTGTGTCAATATAAAAGAGGACATTAACCGCATTGATATGATACTAGGCTGTTTCGCCGCCATCGATGGCGATGGCCTGGCCGTTAATGGCGCCGGCATTTGGACCGCATAGCCAGCTAATCGTGTCTGCAACTTCTTGCGGCTTAACCAACCGGCCCTGGGGGTTGTTTTTAACCAACTCTGCCAGTGCTTGCTCACGCTTCAAACCAGTATTTGCAACGATGGTGTCCAGGGAGCGACTGACCAGATCGGTATCGGTATAGCCAGGGCAAACTGCATTCACCGTGACGCCTTTTGTAGCCAGTTCAAGCGCCAGCGCCCGGGTCAGTCCTAGCACCCCATGTTTGGCAGCGCAATAAGCTGACACGTAGGCATAGCCGGTTAATGCTGCAGTACTTGCTATGTTGATAATTCTGCCGAAACCTGCACTGGACATTGAAGCAACCACGGCCTTGCTGCACAAATAGGTTCCAGTCAGGTTAACGCTCAACATCCGGTGCCAGAGCGTATCGTCCATTTTAGCGAACGCACTGGATTCTGCGCTGCCGGCATTGTTAACCAGAATGCTTACGGCACCATGGGTCTGCACCGCGGCTTTGAAACCGTGCTGGACAGCATCGGGCTCAGCAACATCCACTGCCTGCCAGGCCGCGCCGAGTTCAGCCGCCGCGGACTGGAGTTTTTTCCGATCCCGGCCCATCAGGGTGACACGCATACCGGCTCTGGCCATTTGTGTAGCGATGGCTGCACCGATGCCGCTGGCGCCACCGGTGATGACAGCATGTTGTTGGGCGTAAAAATCCGCTAGGTCCACTTTTTTCTCCATGTGCATCACTCTCAGGTGTATTGCGGATCATTAAATAACCGGCTGCAGATAGCAATACTGCTACCACAACACCGACGGTGGTGGGTAACAGGGTTTGGTCGTAAAACAATCCGACCAGGTAACCCAGCAGCGCCGCAAAGGCAATTTGCATGAAACCGAAAACGGATGCGGCCCTGCTTATCGCCGTGGGCAGCTCTGCAATCGCCCCCATCTGGCTGACTGCCAGGCTGAGCCCACCGGCCATGAACACTAGAAAAAATGCTAACAGCACAGCTGCCAGATGGTGGATCTCAAAAATTGTCAGCCCCAACAGCAATATGGCCGCGAGCCAGCCAGTTAATTGCCCCAGGGCTAATACCCGAATTATGCCACGGCGAACCACCAAGCGTGAGCTGCTCATGGTGCCTGCGATGTAACCAAATACCACGACCATAAAAGTGTAACCAAAATATTCCGGCACCACACCCAACAGATTAATTACGATGAACGATGAAGTTGAAATGTAGCAAAACATGGCTGCGTAGGTGGCTTCGCCGCAAAGGGAATAACCGACAAAGGTATGGTTTTTAAGACAGAGTGGAAACTGGCTGAAAATACTGCTGAGTTTCAAGCTTAAGCTGCCGATGGTTTGACACGATTCGCGTAAGTGGCTGACACCAAAAACGGCCAGCAAGCCCAGGATAAGGAGCAATACGAAGTGGGCCCGCCAGCTATAGAAATACAGTAGCCAACTGCCCAGGACAGGTGCAAAGGCGGGTACCAGTGCCATTGCGCCTGCGATTGAAGCCATTATCCTGGCAGCATCCAGGCGATCATGGGTGTCCGCAACCATGGCACGGGCTAGAACCGGCGCGCTGGCGCCGCCGATACCCTGTACGAATCGTGCGGCAATCAGCGAATTGATGTCTGGGGCGAAAACGCAGCCCAGCGTGGCCACTAGGTATATGCCAAGGCCGATGTAAAGCACGGGTATGCGGCCATGGATATCGGAAATACTGCCATAAAATAATTGCCCAATTTCGAAACCCAGCAGGAAAATACTCAGGGTCAGCTGACCCCGGCTGATGTCTGTTCCCAGGCTTTCAATCAGTTGCGGTATGGCAGGCAGGTACAAATCGGTGGAAATGGCCATCATTGCGACCAGACTAATGAGGGTGATTCTTTGTAACACGTCAGTGTTCCTTCAATCTGATATCAGCGGTTTCAGCCGGTGATTAACTGACCGATACGCCCGGTGAGTATGGCCAGGTAATTTCCCAGTGCGTAACCGATCAGCGCCATCAATATGGAAGCGGGTACCAGGCTTTCGCGATGGTGGGCGGCGACGATGGGTGCCGATGCCGTACCACCGATATTGGCGGCGGATGCGATGGCAACCGTGTGTACATCAACCCGAAACAACTAGGCTCCAGCCAGAATGAAAATGGCATGAATGGTGATCCAGACGTAGGCCATTATCACAAAGGCGCCCATGGTTGCAAAGCTCGCATCACTCAGGTCCATGGTGGCACCCACCCAGGCAACATAGACGTAAATAATCGCTATGGCGATGGGCTGCGCGGTCGGTAGTTTGCGTGCTGGGGTGACTGAAGCCAGCAGGGCGAAAGTTGTAACCAGCAGGATCAGCCAGGTTCCTGCGGTAATCACGGTGGCACCATTAATGACCACCGGGGGCAATACCTTGGATAAGGCTAGCGATATTGAAGTAAAGCCAATGGCCAACAGGCCGAAGTATAGCAAGCTGGTCATACTAGGTGCAGTTTCCTTGCTGTCAAAGCTGGTCGCCGCCTTTTCCATCTGTGCTATTCGATTCTCGGGTACTTTCATCCAACGGTTGAAACGTGCTGCAAATGCTTTGGAGCCGAGTAAGATCGGCAGCCATATGAGAGACACCATCTGGTCGGCAGCCGCTGCCATGGTCAGGTCTGTGGCGGACCCCTCCAAAGCGGCATGCGCAGCTGTCATGTTGCCGGCCCCACCAATCTAGCTACCGGCCAGCGTGCCAAATGCGCGCCAACTGTCCGCAGGCAAGGGGAAATACGGTGCCCAGTCGATTGTCTGTCCCAGGGTATAAGCGATTACACCACCAAAGACCACACCCACGCTGCCGATCAACATCACAAAAACACCCTTGCCCATAATGCGTACTGCGCTGATCACATCCACCTTGATCAGCATCAACACGATAAAGATCGGCAGCCCATAGTGACGTAAAAAATCATAAGCAGCATTTTCAAATGGAATCACGCCAAAATTTGATAACAGCACCGGTGACGCGTAAATGAAGATCAACGGAGGTAGGTAGCCAAATATTTTTGCCTAGCTACGACGCTCTAGCCAGAACCAGAAAGCAACGACGGCGATCAATATGGTCATTACCCCGGCTGGGGATGAAATAAGCACTGTGGTCATGATTTATTGTCCTTTAATCCGTCGGTAGGGGGCGTTCTCACGTACTTTATCCAGCAGTTTACATGCCAGGCTTATGGCGTCCAGCAAGCGGGGTGCTGCCCGGCTGATTTCATCTGCCGGCAGGTACAACAATGCATTGTTGTTAACAGCCTGTAGTTGCGGCCATTCCTGCCACAGTTGCAGTGCCGGTGAAGCACCCGGTACCAAGGGGGCAATCATGGCTTGCGGGTTTGCCAATATAATGGCTTCACGACTGACCTGTGGTGCCAATGTTGGCAGCGTGGCAAAGATATTACGGCCACCGCAAATTTCGAGGCCGTGGCTGATAATATGTTGTCCATTGATGGTATACAATGGGCGACTGGTGATCTGGTAAAAGTAGCTTACTGGCGTTTTACCGGCATTTTGTTGCTGTAGTTTATTAAGTCGGTTGCGTAGCTGCGCTGCGATTTTCCTTCCCTGAGATAAGGTGCCGGCTGCGCGCGCGATATTTTCCACTACCCCGGCAATTTCGTCCGGTCGCTTGATCTCGATTTGCCAAACCGTCAAACCAAACTGCTCCAGCTTTTTCAGTGCAGTTTGCGGGTTGCCAGATTCCCAGCCAATCACCAGGTCTGGTCTGAGCTCAATAACACGTTCCAGATCGATGCGAAAGGCATTGCCTATGCTGGGGATTTTGCTTGCTGCCGCAGGAAAATCACTGTATTCACCTACCGCTATTAAACGCTTGCCGGCCCCCGCTGCGAACACCAGTTCAGCAAGATTGGGGGCTAGCGTGATGATGCGTTTTGCCGGGGCGGGCAGCACGAGACTTCCACCCTTTGCCTGTGGCAAGGTGATACCTGCAGCGATCGATTGCACATACCACCCGAGCAACAGCAGTGGTATAAAAAACCTGCTCCAAAAGACCCGGGAACGAAAGGCCCGGGTCGGGTGGGCTGTCATGCGATCACATCTACCAGTAACAGCAGAGCCAAAATGAATGCCCATACGCCCAGGGAGCGCCAGACCAGGTCCATTGCAAGCTTGATACTCGCCATTGAGCCTACCAACTGGTCTGCATAGCCATCATTTCCGGCGTGGCCGGTGAGCACAATCGTGCGTGCGCTGGTCAGCATGAATTCGTTATTGCTTTCGAACAGGCCGTGGCCACGTGCGTTGTGATACTGCTTCCAGGCGTGGTACACCGAATCAAAATCTGTCGCAATCGCCATGGACAGGGTGATGAGTTGGGCGGCCGGCCAATCCATAACTTTATTTAATCGGGAAACCATATCTTTTTGCTCTGCATAAAGTCCAAAGTCACCGTCAATCAACCAGCTTGCCAGGCGGTAAAGCAACGCGCCGTAAATGCCCAGTACGGCAAACCAGAAAATAATACCGAACCAGCGCTTTAGCGCCTTGCTAAATACCGCATTAATGACGGCTTTCTGGCAAGCCTCGCTGTCATTTGGTATCGGTCCGCCCAGCAAGCCCTCGAGTGCCGCACGCTGCGCGTCGTCATTTTCTGCATTGATAACTTTGCGGATATCAATATCCAGATCCCGCGGGCCAAAGGTATAAATCAGCATCGTAATTGCAAGCAGGAATTCACCGAGTGATCCTAATGCAGTAAACAAAGAGGCGTTGACAATAAAAGCGGCCAGCAAGGGCAGGCCGAGCATGAATAAAAAGCCGGTTATTCCCGACCAGCCCGGTACGTTTTTGAACGCCTTATTACAGTGTTTGGTGAAGGCGGTTACCCACTCAAAGCGACGCAGGCGACGCAAATCACGGATAAAATGACATAAGGCGAATGCAACTAATATCGAAATAATGGTCATTGACCCATGCCTTCCTTAGAACGCTCCCTAACAATAAGGTGCCTGTCGCTGGTTTCTTACCAGTCGTTCGAGGTCACCGCCATCATTTCTACGAAACCAGTCGGCCAGCAGCCTGAAGTCAATGGAAACCGGTGGTGATAAACGCACTGTACCATCTTGCACCGCGTTGGTTAAAGACTCCACCGTGAACCAGTGTGCCTCATCTACTTCTTCGCTGACGGTGAAGTTTCGGTCAAGCGCTTCGGCGTAGAAACCGCACATTGCAGAGGCTGGAAATGGCCAGGGTTGGGATGATACATAGCGGATATTGGTCAACTGTACGCTGACTTCTTCATACACTTCTCGCACCACGGCATCTTCAAGACTCTCACCCGGCTCTACAAGCCCAGCGAGGGTGGAGAACTGCTCCGCCGGCCAGCGTGAGTTCCGGTCCAGTAGACAGGCATCTTTGTGGGCGACCAATACAATAATTGCAGGGTCGATGCGAGGATAGGTTTCCCGGCTGTACTCATCGTTGATGCACACCATGAGGTGGCCGGCAGAGCGCAGCAGATTCGGGTTTCCGCAAACGCCGCAGAACGCGTTGCGGTGCTGCCAGTAATGCAAGGCCTTGGCATAAGTAAGGATGCCCGCGTGCTTGGCTGCCATATCGATTGAAGCCATACGCAGATTTGCAAAGCGGGCATTGGGGTACTGTTTCAGGATGGCGTCTTTTTGATCATCTGTCACTGACGTGACGAAAGAATCATGTCCGCCATCATTGCCCAGCAAGGTGGGCGGCTGGATGCGATCCGGTTGTTCGAGCTCTGCAGGTGACAGGTACACTGCGAGGCTACCGGCCGAATTGCGCTCCAGCAAACTTCGGCTGCGCCAAAGTGGCACCAGCCGGGTTTGCGGGTTCGCCAGCGATTGTTTTAGCCATCCAGCGTCATTGCGCAACTCCACTTCCCGATTGAGACGGACAGCAGTAAATCGATTGCGTTTTGAGCGAGCCAGATGATCAGTTCCGCTCCTGCGCATTTGGTTAGACTGAGAAAGAAGAACCGCAACCACAGGTGGTTTCGGCATTGGGGTTGCGGATAACAAACTGTGAGCCCTGCAGGTTTTCAGTGTAGTCCACTTCAGCACCGATCAGATACTGAAAGCTCAATGGGTCGACCAGCAACGTGACACCCTCATTGGTGACGGTAATATCATCATTGTTGCTGTCTTCATCAAAGGTGAAACCATACTGAAAACCGGAACAACCACCACCGGAAATATACACCCTAAGCTTAAGCTCAGGATTGTGCTCCTCCATGATCAACTGCATCACCTTTTTGGCGGCTGCATTGGTAAAAACAATGGTATTTGCAGGTGTTTCGTTTGGCATTCAGGTCTGTGCTTTTTAATCACGCCACGGGTAGTGTAGTAACTATGGCGGTACAGCCTGATTATTTCAATCTTTCCTTACCTAGTGAAATGTCCGGGTAACACTACAATGCCCAAATTTTTGTAATTTCAATGTCTGGGATACCCAGCCATTCAAGAAACGATTGATGCCCGTTAGGGTAGTCGGCGTCAAATTTCTGGTGCCATACCCGCATGGTTTCATCATCAAGCCCAATCTCCCGAAATAACCTGACCCACTTTGTTTTATCCATAGCTTCATTACCCATTTCGTTCTCCTAAAGTTTTGACGATCCATCACCGCCACAACTTATTCTGAACTATGAAGCTATAGTCGGGTCAAACAATACGAAGCAAAGACGTTAAGATTCTAAAATTTTGGCGAAAAAAAAGCGACCGAAGCCGCTTATGATCCTGTAATTTATTGTTTTTTGTCGTTAGTTATAATTTTTTTGGCTAGCCTCAACAGGAATACAGAACAGTTTATACTCCCTGTGACCGCCAAGGTCAAGCTACCCGCGGATTGCCAACGTAACTCAGGTGCAATGAAATGGATACTATTGCTATCCGGCCGGAATTGAGTGCTGTGGCTCCTGAAATGGCCATAACCATTTCCGTGCAGGGTCTCCAAACACAAAGAAATGTGGGTTCAGATAGCTTTCCTTGCAGTTATAAGTCAATGTCGAACCATCTGTTTTGACCACGGCTCCACCCGCTGCTTCAACCACGGCCTGGGCTGCTGCGGTATCCCATTCGCTGGTTAGGCCGGTACGCGGATAAAAATCTGCCCTGCCTTCTGCAATGCGGCAAAATTTTAATGAACTGCCCATACTGACAAGTTCAATCGGGCCCAGTTTGTCAAGTTGACCGGCGAGCCCGGGACTGGCATGTGAACGGCTGCCCACAACAACCAGAGGCTCTGTTGCAGGTTGCCTCACTTCGATGGCCAAAGCCGGTGCGGTGCCTTCCTGCCGCCAAGCGCCATAATCTGAAGCACCAAAATAACTGGTATCGCTTACCGGTA
>CAYZLS010000015.1:0-8199 GCA_964479355.1 uncultured Wenzhouxiangellaceae bacterium
CACCTAAGCTAGGCGTATAAATAACTATGTTACAAATAGTTAGACTAGCAAAGGAGCAGAAGACATGTTAAATAAACCTGAATATAAAAGCCAGACAAACTTAGGTGAGGCCACTGCTTGTAAATCCCCCACCAAGGTGATTGTCGAACTAGGGTTCGCAGCGAACGCACCCCGATTCGGTGCAGTGAAAAAGACCGAACGCCGTCTTCGCCACGAGCGAAGGAACAGCCAGAGTGCTGGTATAACGGGTAGTAACTGGCGCGTTACCTCCATTACGTCCTAGTGATGCCGGGCTGATATTCCCGGGCCGTCAATCATTGGTGGGCCCGGGATGTGGCGGTTCACCAAGTGTGAATCTCAGTGAAAGTCAGAATAAAGTAAAATTTATGTTCACCAGGGCAATAGTCAGAACGCCATGCCAGGCGATGGTAAATGGAATAGGCAACGCCGATCTTGGTGTACCTGATTACAAAAAAGCACTCGCTCAACATGCCGACTATATCGCGGCCTTGGAGGAGTGTGGTCTGCAAGTTAAAGTGTTGCCACCCGTCCAGAGTTTTCCTGATTCGACCTTTGTGGAAGATACCGCATTATTGACCCCCCATTGCGCCATCCTCACCAACCCGGGTGCCCCAACGCGCACCCTGGAAACACGTTCGATATTGATTGCGCTACGTAAATTTTATGCAAATATTGAGATAATTGAGGCACCGGGAACAGTAGATGCTGGTGATATCATGATGGTTGGAGAGCGCTTCTATATCGGATTGTCAGAACGCACCAATCGCGCAGGCGCCCAACGAATCATCACTATATTAGAAAGAAACAACATGCGTGGTTCAGTTATAAAGGTTACTGAGGTATTGCATCTGAAATCCGGACTGGGCTACTTGGAAAACAACAACCTCCTGGCTGGCGGAGAGTTTCATGCTACACCGGAATTTAGGCAATACAATCTTTTGAAGGTCGATCCAAACGAAGCTTACGCAGCCAATAGCGTGTGGATAAATTGAGCTGTATTAACACCCAGGGGTTTCCCCAAAACCAGCGCATTGATTACGTCTTGCGGATATAGTGTGCGGGAAGTGGATGTTTCTGAGTTCCAGAAACTCGATGGAGGGCTTAGTTGTCTTTCACTCAGGTTTTAGGGGGCATTAGCTTGCTGGGTGCTTCAAGTGCTCCTTCAATGTGATAACTGCGGATTCAGAGGCTCCCAGATGTTCCAGAACAAGGCGCAGACCGCAGGTAATGGCTTGGTCCTTGCCAAGAGGTGCAACGCCACGGACGACCGCTTCCCAGCTCGCTGAACTCGCAGTTATCACATTGAAGGAACACTAGTGCATAATCCGTACCTCAATTTGAGGAACAGCTCATGCCACAGCCTACACAATTCCAGCTCTGCCAGTTTCTATCCTTAACCACCCTAGGCGTGATTTTGGCCATGCCTGTCTGGATCGACGATGCACAAGCCCAAAGAACGGTCAAGCCGGTTTTACATGGAAAGCACTGGGTCGCGATCACCGGCAAACCCCTGGCAGCGACCGCAGGTGGCATGATTTTCACACGGGGCGGCAATGCCGTGGACGCGGCCTGTGCCATGTTGGGTGCTACCGCAACCATGTGGGATACGCTCGGCTGGGGTGGTGAAACACAGGCGCTGATATACAACCCCCATACCGGAAAGGTCAGGGGTATCAACGCACTCGGCGTGGCACCCAGTGGGGCAACGGTAGAATTTTTCCGCAATAAAGGCATGCAATACCCGCCTGAATTCGGGCCACTGGCTGCGGTGACACCGGGAACGCCCGGCGGACTGATGGTCATGCTGGCAGAATTCGGCACACTGAGCCTGGCGCAGGTATTGGCACCGGCCATGCAAATGGCCGAGGGTTACCCGGTTGAAAAATCTCAGGCCAATAACATGGAACGGCGCAAAGAACTACTGGCTGCATGGCCCAATTCAAAGAAAGTTTTCCTGCCGCATATGAACGCTGATGACAGCCAGCAACGTGCTGCACCCTACCCCGGAGAAATCCTGCGGCAACCGGACCTGTTGGCAACACTCAAAAACCTCATACAATCTGAAGCCAGTGCCCTGCGTTCCGGCAAGACCCGTAAAGAAGCCATTTACGCTGCTTATGATCGCTTTTACCGTGGTGATATCGCGGAGGAGTTTGTGCGCGGTGCGCGCGAGCATGGAGGTCTGATAACGCTTGAGGACCTGGATCAATGGCAGGTCCACATTGAGGATTCAGCTACCACCGTCTATAAGGGCATCGAAGTACACAAGCTGACCCACTGGGTACAGGGCCCGGTAATGCTGCAGGCATTGAACATGCTTGAAAAGCTTGACTTGAAAGCCATGGGTTTCAACAGTGCACCTTATATGCACGCTCTGTACCAGGTTATGAACCACGTTTACGCAGACCGGGATTTCTATTACGGCGACCCGTATACACCACCTGAAGAACCGCTCAAAGGTCTCCTTACACGTCAGTACGCAGACCACCGCCTCGCAGCCATCAATTGGGGACACAATGACCCGAACGTCAAACCCGGTGACCCCTACCCTTTCCAGGCCGGTAAGAACCCTTACCTAGACTTATTGGAGAAATGGACGCCAATACCACCATCAACAGACGCTGAAGGTGAGGAAGGTTTCCAGCAAGTCCTTCAAATGAGCCATGACGAAGGCTTTATAGCTGGCACAACATCAATCCAGACAGCAGACGAGGAAGGTTGGGTTGTTTCGGTAACACCCAGCGGTGGCTGGATTCCGGCCTACATTGCCGGGCACACCGGTATCGGTATGAGCCAGCGCATGCAGAGTTTTGTGCTCGATGAGCGCCTGAACCCCTACAACGTGGTCCATCCGGGGCAACGCCCGCGCGCCACGCTGACACCGGGTATGGCTTTGAAAGATGGCAAACCCTACCTCTCATTTGCCGTCCAGGGCGGTGATACACAGGACCAGAACCTGTTGCAGTTTTTCCTCAACGTGGTCGAATTTGGCATGGATGTCCAGCAAGCTGTGGAAGCACCCAATATCAATAGCTACCAGATGCAAAGCTCGTTTGGGGATCACAAGTCTGAACCGGGGCGTCTCATCGTGCGTGACGACACACCCGAATCCGCACTCTCGAAACTGGCAAGGATGGGCTACGAGGTAGAAACCCGTAAGCGCACTTCCGGCCCCATCACCGCCATTTATTTTGACCGCGAACATAAAACTTTCTGGGGTGGAGCCAGCGAGTTTGGTGAGGACTACGGCTTGGCCTGGTAAAAGCAGGTGGACCTCAGGCAAACTCAGAAGTTAATACTCAGGGGTCAGATTCCCTTGAACCGTCTTATGGTTTTTTAGGTTGATAGGTCTCCGCTTCGGCTCTGCTGAGCGCTTCAATCCGCAGCCTCCAGTTTGCTAAATCGGCATCAACCTCAAACCGGAAACGGCCGCTGATATTAAACAAACGCACGCCATTGCTGATCCATTTGGTTGAAACCGCCTTGCCCAGATATTCACCGCTGCGCGCATCAACCAAATTCACTTGCAACCCCAAAGAGCGCTGGAATTCACTCGCTACCAGCCAATCCAATATCCAGGGCGCGGTCACCTCAAACTCGGCAGTGGTTTTGTCGCTGCTACCCTGGAATTCTGCTACCCGCTGCCTGGCCTGTGTACTGACGACAAAACAACACAGGACCAGCAGTACAACCCAACGCAACAATAATCTATTCATTAAATTCTCCAACTCCATTCCCCCATTTATTCATTAACTAGTGTCATGTCAAGTCTATAGTGTGGGGTTCAGAACTACCCAGATGGTCCAAGACAAGACGCAGTTCGCAGGAAATGGCATGTCCTTTTCAAGAGCTGACACTCGCTTACCGCCTCAACAAGGCCCACCAGCGGGCAATATTCAACAGACTGGCCAGCGAGGCAGAAAGATAGGTCAGGGCCGCTGCCCTGAGCAGTCGCCGGGCGTGTGGCAGGTCTGTTGGTTTGAGGATACCGTCTTGTTCCAGTAGTGGCAAAGCACGCTTGAAACTGGCATCAAGTTCGGTGGGTAAGGTGACCAGGTGAACCAAGGTGGTGGTACCCAGGCTCAGCAGGCCACCCAAGATCATTAGTGCACTCACCATGGGGGCACGCATTAATACCCCGAGCACCGGGGCGGCCATTAAAATACCCGCACCCAGACGCTCCAATGGCCGGGTCATCACAATCAATCGGGTACGGATTCTCAGTGGTGCAAAACCACTGGCGTCCTGGATTGCATGTCCGACTTCGTGCGCTGCTACCGTTACGGCGGTTAGCGAATGTCCATTAAAGTTTTCCGCAGTGAGACGAACGACTTTTTCTAACGGGTCGTAATGATCTCCTATGGAGGTTTCTTCCACCTTTACCTTATACAGACCACCGGCATCGAGCAAATGTCTTGCCAGTTCACCGCCTGTGCCTGTGTAACGATCACCGGGTGTGCTGTAACGTGACATGACCCTTTTCACCCACAGACCCGGGCCAAAGATTAATCCAGCAATGAGCGCAAAAATAATCAGTAGATGCATGCTTTTAGCCTACTGTAGTGTCACACGAATATTGTGGTACCGATAAAGCAACTTTTCTTCTGTAATTTCCGGTTTACCCATTCAAGCTAAATTCATTTTTCATCCATTGTCAGATAAATTCGTCCAGTTTCCCACTCGTCTGAGATTTCCATGACCACGGCTGTCACAAGTCGAAGACCGGAAGTCTCATTCAGAAATAGAGTAGCAACCCGGATGTGGATCAAAAATCCATGCTGCGCTTGAGTATGTGGGCCTCGGTGGCAGCAGGACTGCTGGCCACTTTGATGGCCTGGAAAATGCAGGACATCATCGATGTATTGATGTTGGGCTTTACGCTCAATTCGGCAGCGTTATTCATACCCACCATGGCGGCATTGCTATACAAACGATCTGACCAGACTGCAGCGTTCTGGAGCGTTGCCCTGTCACTGCCTACGGTCATCTTGTGGAAAATTGCCGCCGGCGCGGGCCTGCATGGTGTGTTTGTCATTAAACCCCCGTGGCCGGGTCTGTCGGTCTCGCTGGTAACCTTTTTGATCATGACGCTACGCCCCAAATTTAAGCTTTCCCAACCAAACGGTGACAGCATAGAATAGCGGGATGACCGATCAAGCCAAATTTACCAAAGTTGTATTTGATGGCGCGCCGCCGGCGGGCGTAATCAACCTGGGCATAGGACAACCATCCATTGATTTGTTACCGGTAAGCCTTCTTCGCGAAGCCTCCGAAGATTTTCTCAAAACAGCCCAGCCACTGGAACTCAACTATGGAGAGAAGCAGGGTGATATCCGTTTTCGTGAGTCGCTGGCAGGTTTTCTGAGCCTCAAATATGGCATGGAGGTGAGCGCGGAGTCATTAATGTTGACCTGCGGGAACTCCCAGGCACTGGATTTTGTCTGTGAACGTTTTACCCAGCCCGGCGATACAGTTTTTGTTGAAGAACCGACCTATTTCCTGGCTTTCCAGATTTTCAGGGATCATGGCCTAAACATTGTGCCCATCGCGATGGATCAGGACGGCCTGGTGATCGAGGTGCTGGAACAGGCTCTGCAAAGATCAAAACCGGCCTTGCTCTACACCATCCCCAGCTTCAGCAACCCAGGCGGCCAGACACTGAGTGCAACACGCCGCAAACGCTTGGTCGACTTGAGCCGGAAGTATAACTTCGTGATTGCTGCGGATGAGGTCTACCAGATGCTGCCATATTTTGGCGAAGTGCCACCCGCACTGGGCAGCATGATTGATCAGGGCAACGTCGTATCCATGGGGACGTTCTCAAAAATCATGGCACCTGGTCTTCGGCTGGGCTGGATTCAGGCCCCGGAGCACCTGTTGGAGATTGCGCTGGACAGCGGCTGGGTCAATAGTGGCGGCTCGGTAAATCACTTCACCTCGCACATTGTTCGCCACGCCATCGATATGGGCCTGCAGGTGCCTTTTATAGAACAACTGCGCGACAGCTACAGGAACAGGGTTTTGGCGATGGAACAAAGCCTGCAACAACACCTTTCAAATTACGCATGCTGGTCCCGTCCTGATGGTGGTTATTTCTTCTGGCTGGAGATGGTCGAAGGTATTGACGTGCAAACGCTGCGTAACCGGGCGTTTGATTATGGCGTCGGATTCCAGCCCGGTCATGTTTTTGGCAGCACGGGCGATTACAAAAACCATATCCGTCTGAGCTTTGCGCATTACAACGAGGCCGAGATTCATAGTGCTGTGGGCCGGCTGGCCAGCATACTGCGGGCCTGACCACTGAAAACCATGCCCTCATTTTCAGCAGATTATCCAGCACCCCATTCCACGCCCGTCCGCGCGGAAGACACTGACTGAATTTCAGTTTATTGTTATGATTTGTTGTTACAATTTTTGAGGCACGATTATGAAAATTAAGAACATTACATCCCGTTTAAGAATGAAACCATTGCTCACGCTTGTAGGATTTATCAGCTGGAGCACGGTCATGCTGATCGCGGGCAGTATGGTTGGCGAGCGCGGGCTTGCAACCGGCGCGCACATCTTCGGTATTCCGGTATTGCAGGCAGCGTCATCAAAAGTTACAGATCAGCAGATCACCAGACTGGACCACGATCGCCTAGCAGGAAAAAACCTCGGTGAATTTACACCTTATGAGCCGGAAAGTGGTGACCTGATAGCCCGTGGTCATGAGTACTTCTACAGTGTAGATGGCAATCTTGGCATTGGCGTATGGGAAAGTAAACCTGGCAAAATGACCTATGTAGACCTGGAATACGATGAACTGATGGTAGTGCTCGATGGTAGCCTTGTGATGACCGATGAGCATGGCAAAACCGAGGTTTTTAAAGAGGGCGAAGGCCTGGTTTTACCCAAAGGCTGGTCCGGCACCCTGGCAGTACCGCAAGGTGGTGTGCGTAAGATTTGGGTTTCGTATATGGATATGGACGGCAAAAAGGGCTAGTCGATCGCAAATTCAATGCATTTAATTTACAGCCCGGAATGTCACTGCCTGTGAAACCTTCAGACCGCAATCTTGGCATGCACGTCGCGATTTCTCGCAGGGACATCTTACACGGCATCGGTGCGTTAACGGCTGGGGCTTTACTACCCTCCTCAGTTCTCGCCGGGCAAATGCTTGCCTGTCCAGATGGTAGTACACCTTTGCCGGGGGGCGGCTACCCGCCTGCACTCACCGGCTTACGTGGAAACCACGCAGGGTCCTTCGAAACCGTTCATCAGCTTGCCCGTACCGGCCGGCGCGACTGGGGTTCTGTGCAGGAACCCGATGCCGGAGACTATGATCTGGTGGTCGTGGGGGCGGGAATCTCCGGCCTGGCCGCTGTGCATTTCTATCGGCAACAACATCCACAGGCTCGTATTCTGATTCTCGACAACCACGATGATTTTGGCGGCCACGCCAAACGCAACGAATTCCAGCTTGGGGGCCGTACGCTGATCGGTTATGGCGGGGCTCAGTCCATGGAGGAACCATCGGGATACAGCAATATCGTCAAAGATCTGCTGGCTGATCTCGGCGTTGACCTCAAGCCCTTTAACAAGGCTTACGATCAGGGATTTTACCAACGCCACGGCCTAGGTGGCGGCATCTATTTCAACCGCGAGACCTGGGGCGTAGACCGGACCATACGCTACGACCTGGGGGCGCTCGATTACCTGCCGCTGGCTGAGTCACACTTGTCTGCGGCACAAGCGGTGGCCCAAATGCCGATCTCGGCAACCGCAAAAAAAGAATTTGTGCATTTACTGCGCACCGACGAAGATCAGTTGCCTGAAATTTCAGGCGAGGCCAAATGGAAATATCTCTACACCATCAGCTATCGCGACTTTTTAGCGAGGCATCTGCAGATTAGTGAGCCCGAAGTTTTCGCCGTACTCCAGGATCTTGCCAGTGACTTCGGCGTCGGCATAGAAGCCGCATCCGCGGCAGGCGCCATCACATATTCAGGTTTACCTGGCTGGGATGCCGCTGGACTACCAGGCGAGGAAGAAGAAGCCTACATTCACCACTTTCCTGATGGCAATGCTTCGCTCGCTCGCCTATTGGTGCGCGAGCTAATACCAGCAGTTGCTGCTGGCACCAGCATGGAAGATGTGGTGACGGCCTGTTTTGATTATGCGAAGCTCGATGAGGCC
>CAYZLS010000015.1:8212-13647 GCA_964479355.1 uncultured Wenzhouxiangellaceae bacterium
GGGTGGAACACGATGGCGACCCCCGCTCGGCCAAGCGGGTTCGGATTGAGTATGTGCGCGCCGGGCACGCTTACCAAGTGCGCGCCCGTGCTTGCATACTCGCCTGCAATAATTCAGTCATTCCCTACCTATGTCCGGAACTACCCAAAACCCAGCGCGAGGCGCTGGCATTGCAGGTCAAGACACCGATCCTCTACACCAATGTTGCTTTGCACAACTGGCAGGCATGGAAAAATTTGGGTATAGGTGCCGTGGTTTCCCCCGGTAGCTACCACATCAACGCCATGCTGGATTTCCCCGTGAGCATCGGCGATTATCAATTCTCCGGGGGAGTGGATGAACCGGTGATCGTGCATATGGAGCGCTTCCCGCACCGCTCAAATGAGGGCTTGAGCCCTCGGCAACAACGCCGTATCGGCCACCACGAACTGTTGTCAACGTCGTTTGAAACGATTGAGCGCGAGGTACGCACCCAGCTTACCAGCATGTTGGGTGAGGGTGGGTTTGACCCGGTCAGTGACATTATTGGAATCACAGTTAATCGCTGGGCCCATGGTTACGCGTCTGGGTACAACCCGCTGTTCGACACGATTTATGCGGATGACGATGACGAACGTTACCCCCATATGCGCGCCCGCAAGCAATTCGGCCGAATTGCCATCGCCAATTCTGATTCTGCGGCCAGCGCGATGTTTGAAGCAGCAGTAGAACAGGGCCATCGTGCGGTAACCGAATTGAGTTGATGAGATCTATCTTTTTTCTACTCCAACGCCACAATACTCAACGATTCTGGGTTGAGATTATAAAACAGAAAATAACTCCTTATTTCAGGCTTCGACTTGTCCTACAAATGGGGTACTACTCTATCCCTATTGCAAGGCACTGATGCCACACCTGCAAAGCATACAGGTTGAGTACGGCGACAAGGTCAGGATCTACGCTTTAAATATCCGCGATGACGACGATCCCAGGAAATTTATTAACAAGCTAGGATATGACTTCGTTTTGTTACCAGACACCGACCCGGTCATGAGTCTTTATGGTGTAAAAGGTACACTTGGCTTATTCCTGGTAGATAGCAAAGGGGTCATTCGCTTTAATCTTTACGAGATGGCATTTGCCGGCGACAGTGTTTATAAGAAGCTAAACAACTATAACAAGGCGGCACGGCAGGCACCCCGCTGGGCTGCTGAGATTCGGCAAACGATTGACCGCATCCTTGCTGCAACTGATAGTGACTTGATATACCCATTACTAAATAACCCACTCGTTGATCCTGCTTTATAATGTGGTGACTCTTTTTTTACTTGCTGAAATCGATCTACAGCACAGGAACCACATGATGCATAAACGACAGGCCGGGTCTGCGGCGATAATTGGCTGGCTGCTGGCAACCAGCCTTGCATGTGCCCAACCGGCAGTAGCAAAAAGCCCACGTAATGCCGGCTTCAATCCCCAGCGACTTGAACGAATCGGCAGCGCTATCAACGCGGAGATTGCCGCCGGGAAAATACCCGGCGCAGTCGCATTGATCGCCAGAAATGGCAACATCGTGTACCACAAGAGTTTTGGTGTTGCTGACCTTGAAACGGGCACACCGATGCAAATCGGGAGTATTTTCCGCATCGCCTCCATGACCAAGGCCATCACCGCAACCGCGGTGATGATGCTTTACGAGCAAGGCTATTTTCAGCTCAACGACCCGGTTGCAAAATACATCCCGGCGTTTGCTGACATGCGGGTGTTAACCGGAGTAGACGAGGCCGGCAAGGTTATAACTGCTGCTGCTACCAAACCCATCAGGATCATTGATCTGCTGACCCACACCTCCGGCATCGGTTACCCGTTTATACCCAGTAGTGTGCAAAAGATTTATCACGCTGCGGGCGTCATTGATGGTCTGACTGCCAGAGGCATCAATCTACAGTCGCAAATGTTATTGCTGGCCAGACAACCGTTACTGTTTGAGCCAGGTGCAGAGTGGGCCTACGGCTTAAGTGCCGATTTGCTGGGCTATCTGGTTGAGGTCATCAGCGGTAAATCACTGGAGCGTTTTTTGTGGAAGATATCTTCGCTCCATTGGGTATGCAGGACAGTTATTTCTATTTACCGGTAGCCAAGGCCAAACGCCTGGTAACGCTCTATGGTGATTTCAAGGGTCAGGGCCTGGTGGTACTGGAGGCCAGTGATACCGGTCTTATAAAAGAGAACCCACGTTATCCTGTTGAAGGTGCACACAGCTATTTCCCCGGCGCTGTCGGCCTGTCATCTACCACTCAGGATTCTGCGCGTTTTTGCCAGATGTTGCTCAATGACGGCGCTTTCGAGGGCACTCGGCTGCTCAGCCGCAAGTCTGTTGAATTGATGCGTAGCCCCAAGGCTGATATCAACAAAGACGGTAAAGCAGACTTTGGCCTTGGCTTCTGGGTCAATACCAATCCGGCGCAAATCGGTGAGTTGGGCTCAACAGGTGCCTATTCCTGGGGTAGGGCGTTCAGTACCAGTTTCTGGATCGATCCAGATGAAAATCTGGTTGGGGTATTCATGACTCAGGTACGACCGGTTCAATCCGATATCAGGGCCCGTTTCAAGACCCTCGTTTACTAGACGCTTGAATAAGCTAACGCTTTATAACTACCTCAACCGCGGGTTCTCTTAGGTTATAGCGCGAACTCATGACGGAGCCATAGGCCCCGGTATTGGTGATCAACAACACGTCACCCTCCTGACAACGCGGTAGCAGGCGATCAGTGCCAAGCTGATCCCCCGTCTCACAAATTGGGCCGACGATATTAACCACCTGTCCAAGTGCTTCGGAAAAGCGACTCAGGTTAGTAATTTCGTGGTATGCGCCGTACAAGGCCGGTCGGATGAGCGAATTCATGCCGGTGCTGACACCTACATATTGCACCTCACCCTTACCTTTTGTCTGGGTAACACAGGCCAACAGCACGCCGGCTTCAGCCACGATATACCGGCCCGGCTCAAGCCAGAACTCATACTGAGGGTAATTTTTCTTGAGTCCGGCAAGACTATCATCCAGCCCGTTAATGTCCAGCGCCTGCTGTCCAAGTTTTTCGACCACACCGAGCCCACCCCCCAGGTCCAGCACACGGACCTCAGGAAAGGTTTGTGCAACCTCGATCAGGGTGTTCGCGACCTCTTGCCAATTGTCTGCCTGGAGAATTCCGCTACCCGCGTGCGCGTGCAAGCCAACAATGCGCACTGCAAGTTCTTCAGCAAGTTCGCGGACCTGATCCAGTTCGAACAAAGGTATACCAAACTTGGAGTGGATTCCGGCCGTGCGCACGTGCTCGTGATGGCCGCGGCCTCGTTTAGTATCGAGCCGCAGAAAGATTTTCTGGCCGGCAAAGATGTCACCCCATTGCTGCAGTGGATAGAGGTTATCCAGTGTCACCCTGACCCCTTTAGTCAGAGCGTATTGGTATTCATCCCGGGGCGCAAAATTCGGCGTGAACAAAATTTTCTGGGCATCAATATTCGGAAACAGCTCAAAAACAAGCTCAATTTCACCCGGCGATACACATTCAAAACTCAAGCCGGCGGCGGCAACAGTTCTGAGGATATCGGGATGATTGTTAGCTTTGACGGCATAACACACACGCGTAATTTGCTGCAATGAGCATAGCCTCTCACAGGCGAGGCGCACCGTTTCAAGATCGTAAACATATGCAGACGACCGTGTTTTGCTCATCTCCAGCAATTGCTGCCGTTTTTTCACCCACCACGGTTCCTGCCTAGCCGGCGGTTGCCGGGGCTGCACTTGCAGTTCATCCCAAGTTGGTCCAAACACGGTGTCATGTGGGGCCGGCCGCACCAGGCTGGCGTGCAATTTCTTCAATAACCTCAGCGCTTGCCCTTTCTCAACGACAAAGCTCAGGTTCAGGTCATTTGCGGCTTGGCTGACAAGATGAACCCGGTGCTCAGAGAACGCTTCAAGTGCGGGGCCGATTTCGTGTAATAAGGCGCGAATTTTTTGACCGACCAAGCTTACAACCTCAGCGTTCTCACTGATCTTAACCCGGCACATTCCTTCTAGGGAGGTCCGCAAGCGGGCCAGTGTTTGTACATCAATTACCTCTTGTCCGGTGTCCAGTGTCACTGTCACATTAGATTCAGCAGTCGAAACCAGATCGATGGACAGCCCCATCTCAGCAAAACAGGTGAAAGCGTTGGCCAGAAAGCCAGCCTCGTGCCACATACCCAGTGTTTCCATCGATATCACAGTAATGCCTGCACGACTCGATATCGCCTTTAACCCCGGCGCGTCTTTACCCGGGTTCCGGCTGATTAGCGTGCCCGGTAACTCTGGCTGAGCGGTGCAACGAACCCGCACCGGTATCGCTTGTGCTTGAACGGGCCGCAAGCAACGCGGGTGTAGCACCGTTCCGCCGGTGGATGCAATTTCCTGTGCCTCTGCGTAGCTCAGCACATTCAAGAGCCGGGCACCCGAAACAATCCCTGGATCAGCGCTGAACAGTCCGGGCACATCAGTCCAGATTTCCAGGCCCCTGGCAGCAAGTTTGGCTGCGAAGTATGCAGCAGAGGTATCAGACCCTCCGCGACCGAGCAATACGGTCTCACCGTCAAGATTACTGGCGATGAAACCCTGCGTCAGAATGACGCCCTTTGAGGCCTTCAACCGATCCTGCAATGCTCGGTCAGGGTCGAACTCACAGTGAGCCGACAAGTAATGTGAGCGCTCGTTCTCATGTGGTATGGCAGTACTCTGAAGTACTGCGCGGGAATCCATCCATGTCACATCAATATCCCGGGAGCGAAAATATGCCGCGCCGAGACTGGTCGCCATCAGTTCGCCGAATGACAGCACCCTGGCTCTGAGCTGAGGGCTGGTTTCTCCCGTTTGTTCAATACCGGCCAGCAGTCGGCTTAATTCAAGTGAGAATTCTTCGGTGTGAAGTGTGTTGCCAATCCCTAGCCGGCTAGCCAGCTCGGTGTGTATCGTGATGATTGCATCAAGCTGCGACGTGTAGTCACCGTCGGCTATCCCAGCCAACACAGTTTCAAGTCGGCTCGAAACCGTCGCGAGCGCCGAGTGCACAAGCACTATCCGGAACCCGGCTGCCTGGCGCTCACGAACCAGCTCAAGAATCGTTGCCCAATGCACCACAGACGAGACGCTCGTACCGCCAAACTTCATCACCAACCAGTTGCCATTATCGGCGGTCTGCTTATCAACAAATGGTGAGGGGAAGGGAAGCTCGTCAATGGTGTGCATTGGTCTCTCTTAAAAAATGGCCAATCCCTAAGCGACTAATCTATCCGATTTTAACCTCTTTTCCTACCCTGACTAAATGCATATGCACAACTCCACCCGGCTTAAGGAACCCACTGATCGCTAACCCCAATATCCACCAATAAAAAGGCAAAACCCCTATTAATCCGATATAATT
>CAYZLS010000016.1:0-13590 GCA_964479355.1 uncultured Wenzhouxiangellaceae bacterium
GATATCGGTCTCCACCCCTATTACACAAGCCGATTGTAGTTGGATTTCTGCCAGGGCAGCAGCCAGATTTTCATGGCCGTCAGTGACATCAAACCAGTCCATGGAACGGGACAGGTAGAGGTAACTGCAGGGGTCAAAGGAATGGATGAACCGCCGGGCTGCTGCTTCGAGATAGGACTCCACTTCAAAGTTCATGCCGAACAGCACAGTCGGAAAGGAGTCCTGTGAGCGTCTGCCGAAACGCGTGCGCCATTCTTCAGCCGAGCGATAAGACAGCATGCCTAGCTTGCGAGCCATGCACATGCCCAGTTCCGGCCAGTATTTGTCGTCATAGTTACCGTTATTAAAGGCCGGGTCGGAGACGATAAGCTCTCTTTGTAAGGAGCGAATGGCGATGCTGAACGGCTCCGAATAAGGTGAACTTGAAATGCTCAGAAAATGCCGTGCGCCATGAGGCTTTTGTTGCAGGTAGGCCATGGCGCTCATACCACCCATGGAGGGCCCCACCATGGTGCATAAGCGTTCAATACCCAAATAGCTGACCACTTGATGCGCGCTCGCTGCGATATCCTCGATACACAAATCGGGAAAATCCAGCCGGTAAGGCCGGCCGGTTTCCGGGTTTTCGCTGGCGGGTCCGGAGGTGCCTTTACAGCTACCCAACGAGTTGGGACTGATGACGAAAAACCGGTCAGTGTCGATGGGCTTGCCAGGACCCACCATCGGCTCCCACCACCCCGGTGAGGGGTCCTGGGGGCTGGATGCGGTATGTGCACTGGGGGACAGGCCAGTCAGGATCAGAACGGCATTTGAAGCGTCCCGGTTCAGTTCGCCCAAGGTTTCATAGGCTAGTGTGCAGGACGGTAAAATGCCACCTTTTTTAAATACAAATGGCACATCGATTTGCAGAAACTGGGTTGCTGATGGCATAAGGTATGATTCATATCTTAATTGGCTGTAATGATACCGTGTGGGCTACCAGAATGCGCGCTGTAATTGAATCAACCGGGTCCAGTGTGACTAGTGCCTTGGCAGTATCCGGGCAGGTTAGTAGCTGCCAGGACACAGTCCATCCACGTCTGAAGCAGGTCCTGTGCCGATACCTGAAAACGGATTGGCTGCAGTCTTATCACTCCCCTACAGTTGACAATTTTCGGCGCCTTGTAAACCTTTCCGATTTTTCAGCAGGCCAGTCTTTCATCCTCGATTCAGGTTGCGGCACCGGTAAAAGCACACTTGCGCTTGCCAGACAATTTCCAGAGCACCTGGTTATAGGTGTTGACCGTTCAGCAACCCGGCTTGCTAAAAGCAGTCTGGAGCACAGTCTTGTTCGGCGTGGGAATTGCGTCCTTATTAGAGCGGAACTGGCAACTTTCTGGCGCTTGTTGTTGGTTGCAGCTTACTTGCCTGAGCGGCATTTTCTTTTTTACCCCAATCCCTGGCCGAAGCCGAAGCATTTGCAACGCCGCTGGCATGGTCACCCCGTATTTCCACAGTTACTGGCGTTGGGGGGTGAAATTGAATTGCGTTGTAATTGGGAAATCTATGCCCGGGAATTCGCGCATGCGGTCAGTATTGCAACTGGTTATGACGTGCAGGCGCAGCAGTTGCAGAACGTAACCGGCGTGTCGCCTTTTGAAACCAAGTACAACCAGCGAGGACAGCCATTGTTTTCGGTGCGGGTGCCGGGGCGTGTCACCACGGCATTCAGGCACAACAGCGCCAGATCTCTCACGTAGAAAAATTTACTTTGGGTGAACAGCAACCAGTGTGAACCACCATCCTGATCCGATTAGACTCTACTGAGACCTTGAGCCAACACGACGTTGGCGACACGAGTCCAAGGATGGACTCGGTAGAGCAAAGCATGGAGCCCGAGCCGAGAGCGTTACAGGATGTACTCGAGCATGTCTCAGCAGAGTCTAATCGGATCAGGATGGCTATGGTGTACGATTCCGTTGCTGGTTTTATTCTGACACAGCCTTTGTTGTTTCGGGTTGGGTGAACTGATCGATGTCCTCAAGGTTGTTGTAAATGAAAGTTACAAACTCGGCTGGCTTAATCCACACTTTGCCCTGTTCCTCATCCCATTGGGCGGTTGGTTTGGCATTGATAATCTGTTGCAGGTTCATGCCCTCATCGATCAACGTCTGCACGTTTGCAATGGCCTTGACGAGGAGATCCCGATAGGCCTTTAGGTCATTCGTCGTGGCTAGTGGGCCATGCTCGGGGATAACACGGTGGTTTCATTGGCCATGGTCAAGGCGAGATTCGTTGCACCAACCATCCCTTCAATAGAGCCGCCGGCATCGAGATCGACATAGGGATACAGGCTATTAAAATACAATATCACCCCTATGAATGACGTTGCTAATTGGGAAATGAATAATGTTGTCGCCATCAGTGTGGCCATGGGCGACATGGTAGGCCGTTGCCGTTTCACCGTTTAGATGCAATGACATTTGATCATTAAACGTCACCACCGGCAGGGCCTCTTTTGCATAGGGTGTTGTTGTGTGCAATGATTACGGTGCCGTTTTTACCAACGGTTTCGTTGCCACCGGTATGATCGGCGTGATAATGGGTATTGATGACGAAACTGATGGGTTTGTCGCTGATTTTCCGCAGCGCCTGCAATAATTGCGTGGTGACTGGACGAATCTGGTCATCGATGAGATAAAGGCCGTCTTCACCCACTGAGATGCCCACATTGCCACCGGCCCCTTTGAGCATATAAACGGTGTCAGAAAGTTGGAAGCTGGTGAATTCAACCTTCCTTCCCTGCGCCGCTGCACTGCCCAGAACAACTAGCAATATCGGTATTAACAGTAAAGACTTCATGTTGTTTTCCTTAGGGAGTAGCTTCTAAGGTACACGCAGATCAAGGTGGAGTGCAATTTCCTTCTGCGCCTGTGTATCTATGGTGATGGCATTTGCCTGGAAGCCGCCGGAAGCCGCGTTGGCAACGCCGGTCAGGGAAATGCGTGCGCTGATATCCAGTTGGGCAAAGGACTTCAGCTCAGTCCCGGGGCGGAGTACGTCAGCATTGCTCAGTTTTATTGACAACGGGAAAACGGGAGCGGCAATGCGGCGTACGGCCAGTGGCATGCCACCCTTGGCACCTGCTAGGTGTAAGAAAATAAACAGCACCGCAGACTGCGGTAAGTTCACTTTAAGTTCATCAGTCAGCGTAATTCTGAGCGGAATCTCAACACCTGCAACAATGGGCTGATCCATGCCGGTCTGTGCGATTTCAATTTGAGCCTTAACGGCCTGGGCAGCACCTGAGGCGGGTTCAACCAACTTCAGCAGTTGTTGCCACAAGTCGATAGCAGTCACATTGTCGCCCGCCTGTAATGCCGCCATCCCCAGCAACCACAGGCCTTTTTGCTGTTGTGGGTCGATTTTAAGCGCGGACTCCAGTAGTTGCCGTACCTCAGTCGTAATTTCGTTACTGCCCGATACGTACAGATTGGCTTCGGCAAGTTCTACCATAACCAGGGCATTACCCGGTGTAAGCCGGTTGGCGTTAAGTAGGGCGGTCTGTGCTTCTTGATAACGCTGCATTGTCTTGAGGCTACGCCCAAGCATGATCCAGCCTTCAGGATTATCCGGATTATCCGCCATGCGCTGCTGTAGCCGCTCGATCAGAACCTCCATTTGTGGTTGTTCTGCTTGGTGATTTTGTTGATTTGTTGCTGCCGTCGGGGCGGGTGATGCCGGTGGCAGGTTGATAGCCTCTGGTGTACCAACCTGCTGATATAAAAGCAGGCCAGCCAGTGGCATCATTAACAGTATCCACATACCCAGCATGCGTTCTTTGGCCGACCCTGAAAATAACGACCAACTGATAACAGCAGCTGGAATAGCCAGCAGGGCGACCGCAAATATCCAGAAATTCATCGGCTTATTCTCATGATTTTATATCAATTTTCCCGGGTTCCATTTTCAGCTAGCAGCGCGGTGCGCTTCTTAATGTTGGAGCACAGTACCAACCCACCGCCCAGAAGCAATATCAACGGCATCAGCCACAGCAGATAGGTGTTGTTTTGCACCGGTGGTCGGTAAAGCACGAAATCGCCGTAGCGTTGCACCAAGAATTGCTTGATTTCTGATTCACTCTGACCCGCCAGTATCATGGTGTGTACTTCACGCCGAAGGTCGTGGGCCAGGGGCGCATCGGAAACAGCCAGGTTCTGATTTTGACATACCAGACAGCGCAGTTCTCTAGTAAGTCGGTCAAAGCGATCCTGTCGCTGCTGGTTTTCAAACACCATTGGTTCCTGGGCAAGGACAGACAAGCTCAGTAGCAACACCATAAAAACACTCAATTTCATGACTTGTCCACCTGCATGGCTGCGACGCGTGGCAGTATTTCAGTTTCGATGATTTCCGGTGTCAACGCGCCGACCTGCTTAAAGACAATCATGCCCGCAGAATCTACCAGAAAGGTTTCAGGTGCCGCATATACACCGAAATTAATGCTGACGCGCCCATCGGCATCCGCTAGGTTAATGTCGTAGGGGTCACCATAGTGTTGTAACCATTTAAGTGCATCGGTTTGCAAGTCATGAAAATTCAATCCGACTATGATGATAGCTTTGCGTTTTGCTAATTCGGTAATTACCGGGTGCTCTACCCGGCAGGTAACACACCAACTCGCCCAGAAATTGACCAGGTAAGGTTTTCCGAGAAACGACACTTTCGACAGCTGTTGCGTGGCATTGCCCAGCACCGGCAGATTAAACTCTGGGGCTGGTTTGCCGACCAATGGTGATGGGATCAGGGTTTTACGGTCGGCAATCTTCAAGCCGACCAGCAACAGGACCAGCAAGCCGACAAATGCCACCAACGGCAGTAAACGGGTGTTCATGCGGATACCCCACCGGGTTCCATTAGCGGTGCTTTTTGTTCTGCTGAGCGGCGTCGGTAGCGCTTATCTGAGGCCGCTATCAGTCCACCAGCAAACATCAGCAACGCGCCTAGCCAAATCCAGCGAATAAATGGCTTGTGATAGATGCGTATTGCCCAGGCCTGACCTTTTTCATCCAACAGTTCACCCAATGACACATACAGGTCACGGGTAAAGCCGGGGTCGATGGCTGCCTCGGTCATAGTTTGTCCACCTTGTGCATAACGTCTTTTTTGGGAAAAAAGCCGGGTAATTTCCTGGCCATCCCTGAGCACGACAAATTCACCTTCATCCGCCGTGTAGTTGGGTCCCTGGACAAAACGGGTGCCGAGAAACTTGAATTCATAACCGGCCATTACAAACACGTCGCCACCGGCCATGCGTAAATGCCGTTCACTGCTGATCGCACTGGTCAGACTGATCCCAACCAAAAACACACCCAGACCTATATGTGCCAGTGTCATCGTCAGCACACTGGTGGACAGGCTAAAGTTTTTATTCTTGCCCATTTTTTGCCCCAGGTAAAACAGGCTGCCAGCAATGATCCACGTACCGCCGGCGACACCCGCAGAGGCCACCACGCCGGTGTCGGGTTCCAGTATCAGGGTGACTGCGCCCATGACGATGGCTACCAGCAGTGGCCAGTGAAGTTTGCCGGCCAGCCTGGTGGCAGTGTCTTCTCTCCAGCGGCTGAATATGCCGATGGGCAGGGCCAACACCAACGGGACCAGTAACCATGCGAAAAGCAGGCCAAAATAGGGTGGACCAACGGATATCTTGCCGGCGTCAAGGGCATCTATCAGTAAGGGGTAGAGGGTTCCGGTTAAAACCATGGCCGTCATGACAGCCAGCACCAGGTTGTTGGTTAGCAGCAAGGTCTCGCGGGACAGACCGGCAAATCCGCCGCCCTGAATCATTTTTGGCGCGCGCAAGGCAAACAGGGTCAGGGAGCTGCCAACCACCAGCGCCAGGTAAACCAGGATAAAAACACCACGCGTTGGGTCGGAAGCAAAAGCGTGCACCGAGGTCAGAACTCCAGAGCGGACCAGGAAAGTACCCAACAGACTCAGTGAGAATGCGGACAGGGCTAATAATAAAGTCCAGTTACCAAATGCACCGCGCTTCTCGGTCACCGCTTGCGAGTGGAGCAGCGCAGTACCGACCAACCATGGCATGAAGGATGCATTTTCCACGGGGTCCCAGAACCACCAGCCACCCCAGCCCAGCTCATAGTAGGCCCACCAGCTACCGAGGGCAATGCCCACTGTCAGAAATGCCCAGGCTACTTGTGTCCAGGGACGCGACCAGCGCACCCAGTCACGGCTGACTTCGCCGCCCAGCAACGCTGCGACCGCAAAGGCAAATGCCACGGAAAAACCCACATAGCCCATATACAGCATGGGTGGATGAATGATCAGGCCGGGGTCTTGTAACAGCGGATTCAGGTCCAGGCCTTCAACCGCTGCGGGGACCAGGCGTGAGAAGGGGTTTGAGGTAAACAGGATAAACAGCAAGAATCCTGCTGAAATCAAGCCCAGTACCGCCAGGACCCGCGCCCTGAATACCTGTGGCAGGGTTTTACTGAATAGTGCTACTGCGGCTATCCATAAGGTCAGGATAAGCGCCCATAGCAACAAAGAACCTTCATGCGAGCTCCAGGCCGCTGAAAACCGATAACCTAAAGGCAGCAAGGAATTACTGTTACGGGCCACGTACTCAACGGAAAAATCCTGGCTTACAAATGCGGCTGTGAGGATGGCGAAGGCAATCAGTACAAGCAGGCAATGTAGCAAGGCTGCGCTTGATGCTATCCCCATCAGTCGCTGGTTACCCCGGTGGGCACCGACCATTGGCAGCAGACCGAGACAGAAGGAGACCAGTAGGGCAGCCAGCAGTGCAACCTGGCCAAGCTCGGCAGTCACTGGCTACCACCTGCATCAGGATGGCCGGCTTTTTCCAGTGCATCCGCTACCTCCGGTGGCATGTAGTTTTCATCGTGCTTGGCCAGCACTTCAGCGGCTTCAAAATGACCCTCTGGGGACAGCTCACCAATCGCGATAATGCCCTGACCTTCGCGAAACAGGTCCGGTAAGATACCATCAAAGCTAACATCAACAGATGCCAGGCCATCGGTGACGGCAAACTTGACTGCTAAGCTGTCGCTGTCGCGGGTCAAGCTGCCAGGTTCCACCAGGCCGCCCAGACGAAAGCGTTTTCCAGCCGGCAAAGACTGTTTTTCAACATCCGTGGGGCTTTCAAAAAACAACATGTTTTCATTCAGGGATTTGATCGCTACAGCGCTGGCTGCACCAACACCGATGATGATGACCAGCACCGTAATTAATCTGCGTTTGCGGGTTGGTGTCATTGGTTGGCCCTCCGTGTCTGGCGGTTTTTAAACTGCCTGAGTAGCGCGCGCCGACTGAATACGGGCGACAGTGCTGCCCATAGCAGTATGGCTGTGCTGATGAGGTAAGAAGCCAGGATAAATGGTGTGTGTGACATTACAATAATCCCTTACAATAGGTCTTTAACCCAGCGTTTACGGTGGCCCTGTTGCAACAGGCGGACACGCGTACGACTGAGCAAATTTGCGACGTAGTACAATTTGAATGCAATGGCCATGATTAACAGGGGCCATAACATGCTGGGATAAATGCTGCTACCACTTGCGTTGATACTGCTGCCCTGATGGAGTGTATTCCACCACAGGACTGAGAAATGGATGATCGGCAGGTTGATCGCGCCAACCATCGCCAATAACGAAGCTGCCCGGGCTGCTTTGCGTGGCTCATCAAAGGCGTTGTACAAGGCGATGATACCGAAATACAGAAACAGCAATACCAGTTCCGATGTTAGACGCGCATCCCACTCCCAGTAGGTTCCCCAAGTGGGGCGACCCCATAAGGAACCTGTGATAAGTGCAATGATGGTGAATGCAGCGCCGACGGGCGCGCTGGAAATCAACAGTACTTCCATGACCCGAACCCGCCATACCAGGGCGAGGAATCCCATGATGGCCATCAGCGCGTAAATCATCATCGACATCCACGCGGCGGGCACATGCAGATACATAATCCGCACACTTTCGCCTTGCTGGTAATCCGGTGGCGTACTGACCAGGCCGAGGTACAGTCCAACGACGGTCAGGAGCACGAAACCCAACCACAGCCAAGGTATCAATTTGCCGCTAAAATGATAAAACCAGGGTGGTGACCCGGTCTTGTGAAAAAATAAAAATAAACGATTCATTAGCTAAGACTCAATTTGAGTGCAGCTGCGGTGGCAAAAGGCGCCAGTGTTAATGCAGCTATCATACCAGCCAGCATCAGGCCAAGCTGGCCACTATACGGTAAACCCGCTACGGCCGAAGTGACCGCGCTGGTGGCCAGGATCAGCAACGGCACATACAAAGGAAATACCAGCAATGACAATAATTGACTGCCCCGTTTCAAGCTGACCGTCAGTGCACCACCGATGGCGCCAATCAGGCTGAGCACGGGGGTGCCGATCGCCAGTGATTTTAGCAAAATCATAACCCCGGCATCGGGGAGATTCATCCACATCGCCAATAAAGGTGACAATATAACGATGGGCAGACCCGCCACCAGCCAGTGTGCCACGGTTCTTGCCAATGCAATCAGGGCAAGTGGCTGGCCAGATAAAATCAACTGTTCCAGTGTTCCGTCTTCGAAATCAGAACGAAACAGGCTGTCCAGTGACAGTACCGTTGCCAGCAGCGCAGCGATCCAGATAACGCCTGGCGCGATATTGGCCAGCAACTGCGGTGATGGTCCTACCCCCAATGGGAACAGTGTGATCACTACCAACAGAAATATCAGCGGTTGCAATAATTCAGCGCGGCGCCGATAGGCGAGCAGAAAATCACGCCTGAGCAGGGCCAAAAAGGCTGTTGAGAGTTTTGTAGTGTGTGCTGGGCTCATGCTCCAGCCCAGCTATCTTGTTCACGGCCGCTTATCAGCAGGCACTCTTGTAGTTCAAAGCCTTGCGGATGCAAGCTACCGTGGGTCGTCAAAACACAGGATCCGCCGGTACTGAGGTGGTTGCGCAGCATGCTGTCAAGCAGAGCGATCCCTTCCTGATCGAGGTTGGAGTAGGGCTCATCCAGCAACCACAATGTCTCAGCACAAAACAGCAGACGGGAAAGTGAGCAGCGCTTCCGTTGCCCAGCGGAAAGCGTGCGGCCCTCCTGTTGGGCCACGGGTGACAAGCCAACCTGGTCAATCACCTGCCGACACAAGTCAGCTTCGTTATCCGGGTTGCGCATTCCCATGAAACCCATCATAAAGCGGATGTTCTCCATTACACTGAGATCATCTTTGATCGCCGGGTTATGGCCGGCGTACAACGGCTGATGCTGACAATGCAGTGTGCCTTCACTGGGTTCCAGCAGGCCGGCCAGCAGCCTCAATAAGGTGGTCTTACCACAGCCGTTAGCGCCAGTGACCAGCAATAACGAACCTGAGGACAGTTCGAAGCTGACGGGTTCAAAGACCCGCTCAAAATAGCGCGCAAAACTGAGATCGGAAACTGAAAGCATGTAATTGTTGATCAAAAAGTAGTAATTAATCAGCTAATCTAATTGTTGGGTAGAGTGGCCTGAGAATCAATACCGGGATTATGTATTTTTGTAAATGTTTGGTTAATGATCTTAATCATATAAAGTGTAATTAGCAGTGTCAGGCCAAAAGCCGCAGAGTGGAATTATTGTTTGGTAATCATACCAACCGGGAAGTGCAGTATTACGAACTGGAGGAATGCTTGTCAGGCGAAAAAAACCTCGAAGCACTGCTGATCTCGTTGTCACCTGAGTTGCTTGAAGGTGCATTTGTTTTTTGTACGCTAAAAGGCGCAACTTATGGTGATCACGTTGCAGTCAGCCCTATAGCCAGCTCTATAGCCAGTTTCACCGAAGCAGAGGGCTTGACCCTGGTGGTCAATAAAAAAGTGGCAGACCGCCTGGGATATGACTATTCAGGCGTATTCAAATGTATCCGTCTGCAAGTGCATTCGAGTCTTGCTGCAGTAGGGTTGACTGCGACTGTTATCCGCAAGCTCAGCCAGCATGGAATCAGTGCCAATGTAATGGCCGTATATTTCCATGATCATGTTTTTATTCCGGTAAAGTGTGCGCAACAGGCGCTTGAACTATTGGTGGAGCTTTCGGGCCAGTCGTGTGGTAAACAACAGGTCAGTCAAAAAATATTAAGCAGCGATTGGCAAAGTGTGGTTTAAGCCACCATAAAAAATTTGACGGGAGTGTTTGGCATGAGTGAATTTGATTTTGACCTGTTCGTAATCGGTGCCGGTTCAGGTGGCGTGCGTGCGGCCCGGATTGCAGCAGGCTATGGTGCTCGAGTTGGAATATGTGAGGAGAGCCGGGTGGGGGGTACCTGCGTTATCCGTGGTTGTGTGCCTAAAAAACTGTTGTCCTATGCTGCCCATTTCGCAGAGGAGTTTGAAGATGCGAAAGGTTATGGCTGGCAAGTTGGTCTAACTGACTTTAGCTGGCAGTGCCTGATAGAAAACAAAGACCGTGAGATTGACCGGCTTAATAAGGTCTATCTGAGCTTGTTAGACAACGCTGGTGTCAAGCTCTATCCGGTGCGTGGTGAACTACTTGATTCACACCACATTCAGCTCGGTGAAATTACAGTCGGGGCGGAAAAGATATTAATTGCAACCGGTGGATGGCCTTGGGTGCCAGAGTTTCCAGGTAGTGAACACGTGATTACCTCTAATGAGGCTTTTCACCTGGAAAAGCTGCCGGAGCGAATTGTAATTGTCGGTGGTGGGTTTATTGCCTGCGAGTTTGCGGGTATTTTCAATGGACTGGGCTCGAGCGTAGTGCAAGTTTATCGAGGAGAGCAGATTTTGCGTGGTTTTGATGCTGATGTGCGAGAGGCTTTGGCTGGGGAGATGGACACCAAGGGGGTCCAGATTTGCCTGCATAGCAATCTCACCGGGGTAAGCAAGGCGGCGGATGGTGAACTGGTTGTGGCGTTGGATGACGGTACCTTTATAAACACAGATTGTGTCATGTCCGCGACCGGCCGACAGCCTAACGTGGGTAATCTTGGGCTGGAAAAGGCCGGTGTGGAGACAAGCCCAATTGGCGCCATACCGGTGAATGAGTACTCGCGCACCAATGTGCCACATATATTTGCCGTAGGTGATGTGACCAACCGGGTCAATCTGACACCCGTGGCATTAATGGAGGGTCAGGCATTTGCCGACACCGAGTTTGGAGACAATCTATGTTCGGTTAATCATGATTACATTCCATCCGCCGTTTTTTCCCACCCACAGGTTGCGACGGTAGGCTTTTCAGAACAGGATGCCGCAGCTCGCTTTGGGCGCCTGAAAATCTTCAAATCTGTATCCACGCCCCTGAAGCACACCCTGTCGGGTAGAAAGGAAAGAACCATGATGAAATTGATCGTGCAGGCCAGTACCGACCGGGTTGTCGGATTGCACGTGGTTGGTATGGATGCAGCCGAAATTGTGCAAGGCTTCGCAATTGCTATAAAATGGGGTCTGACAAAACAACAATTTGACGGCACTACGGGTATTCACCCGACCGCTGCGGAAGAATTGGTGACCATGCGGATATCGGTTCAGGGATGAAAGGATTGTTAAGGGAATATCGCCCGAAAACACTACTCAAGTTTATCTGTGGCGCGTTATTTGCCCTGGCTGTCGTGCAAGCTCCCGTGTTCGCAAAAAGCGTAGTTAACAGCGCGAGTCAGCGCTATATTGTCATTCTTGAAGATCTGCCCCTGGCAGCCTATGACGGCCGTGCCATGCTAACCCCGGAAAGGGAGAGTAACTCGGCCCGCTTGCCGGCGACGGCCAATTATTTGACTGGTGCGCGCGAGCTGGATGTTCATTCGGCACAGTCAAAACAGTATTTAACGTTTCTGGATGAGAGGCTGCAAAGTTTCCGTGGCGAAGCGGCGCTTGTGTTGGGGCGCAAACTACAGCTGACACATCGTTACCGCAACGCGACCAATGGTTTTGCAACCGAGCTCAGCGCTGCTGAAGTTCGTTCCATCCGTGCCATGCCGCGGGTCAAGGCTGTCCTGATCGATGAAATTCAGCGGCTTGAAACTGATTCAGGCCCCGCCTGGATCGGTGCAAACCCCATTTACAACGGCACGGCAGGCTTTCCGGCCAGCGGGGGCGAAAGTGTTGTTGGAGTCATCGATTCGGGTGTGAACTGGGATCACCCGTCCTTTGCTGACCCGGGTGAGGGTTTCCAACCACCTGGCAGTACTGCCTGGGATCACGTCAACCCTTATCCTTCTGAACTGGGTTTGTGTTCCGATCCGGAGGTAATGTGCAACGATAAGCTCGTTGGGGTTTACGATTTTGTGGAAGATGATCCGCAGACGGATGTGACCGAGGAAAACACCAAGGGCTGGGACAATGACGGGCACGGTTCGCACGTGGCATCCACAGCGGTGGGTAATCCGGTCAACACGTTCCTGGTAGATATTGGTAGTGTTCAGATTGCCGGGGTTGCACCCAACGCCAATATTGTCATGTACCGGGTTTGTTATCTTGCAGACTTGGACGACCCGGATGATGATGGCTGTCAGGATTCCGCTATTTTGAGTGCCATTGATCAGGCCATTGCTGATGGCGTGGATGTGATTAATTACTCCATTGGTTCCGGGACAAGCAATCCCTGGACTGTTGGCAGCACTGCCAGGGCATTTCTCAATGCCAGGGCGGCCGGTATTTTTGTCGCAACCTCAACAGGTAATTCAGGGCCCAATAGCAGCAGCATTGGCTCGCCGGCTAACGCGCCCTGGATTACAGCAGCGGGTGCAGCCACCCACGATCGCGTCATCGGCAATTTGCTAAGAAACATGACGGGTGGTGATACCACCCCGCCCGATGATCTTCTCGGTGCCAGCCTTACTGGCGGTATCAGCGCCCGCCAGATTGTCCATGCACGTGATTTTGGTAACGCGCTGTGTGGCACCGGGGTGCCCGAATTGATGCCGGATTGTGCTGGCAACACGGGGGTTACCAACCCCTTTCCACTGAATACTTTTAATGGTGAAATCGTCATGTGTGACCGGGGTGAATACGGCCGGGTGGAGAAGGGTAAAAATGTTTTGCTGGCTGGAGCGGGGGGTTACATTCTGGCCAACACTGAGGCAAACGGTGAGACGATTGTAGCGGATGATCACTGCCTACCAACCACCCATCTGGGGGTAAAAAATGGTGATCTTTTGCGCAACTGGCTGGCCACTGGAAATGACCACCAGGGCGCCATCAGCGGTGTTGACTTTCTGCATTTTTCAGCAGCCGGCGACAGGCTCGCTGACTTCAGTGCGCGTGGACCTAATTTGCCACCGGCAGCCGATGTGTTAAAACCCGATGTGATTGCACCAGGTTTAGGAATATATGCCGCAAGCGCTCCACGCGCCGATAGTTTTGCATTTCAGCAAGGAACTTCCATGGCTTCGCCACATGTGGCCGGAGGTGCGGCATTAATTAAATCTGTCCACCCCAACTGGACCCCAGCCATGCTTAACTCCGTACTGGCAATGACTGCCACACCGGCGCTGGCCGAGGATTTTGACGGCAGCACAGCCACACCACATAAGCGTGGTAGCGGCAGACTAAGACTGGACCAGGCGGTT
>CAYZLS010000017.1:0-534 GCA_964479355.1 uncultured Wenzhouxiangellaceae bacterium
GACCTGAGTATGACTGCGCTGCTGGTAGCAGTTGTCGGCATCGCCGTGTTGTTTGTCCTGAATCGGCTGGCTGTGCAGAATCTGGCAGCCTATTTGATCGTTGGTGTTTTCATCTGGCTATTTGTCCTCAAGTCCGGTGTTCATGCAACCCTTGCCGGCGTGATTGTGGCTGCCTTTATTCCGTTAAAGAGCTGCGATGATCATTCTCCAGCCCGTCACCTTGAGCACACCTTGCACCCGTGGGTTGCTTATGCAGTGCTACCTTTATTCGCCTTTGCCAATGCTGGCGTGGCGTTTGCGGGTGCGGCCGGCGATACATTGTTTGGAACTGTCTCAGTGGGCATCGTGCTGGGCTTGCTGCTAGGCAAACAAGTGGGTGTATTTGGGTTCTCGGCGCTGGCCATTGGCCTTGGCATAGCTAAAAAACCAACCGGTGCAAGCTGGGCCATGCTTTACGGTGTAGCCTTGATTTGCGGGGTAGGTTTCACCATGAGCCTGTTTGTTGGCTCACTGGCATTTGAGGGCTCAGGGCTT